>CAZYCY010000175.1:0-5531 GCA_964646145.1 uncultured Thiotrichaceae bacterium | reverse complement strand
TATTGGAAAGAAAAGGTGAGGATTGAATATCAATTACTCTGACCCCATCGATTACATCGATTGGTAATGATATAGCCAAAGATACCTTGGATGAATGGATATATTTTTTAAAAAATGAAGAAATTAAAGATAGTTTTACCGCAAAAGGGCTAAAAGAAGCACAGGAAAAACTTAAACTAATGAAATTACCAGAAGATGAACAACAAGCTTATAATCATTATCAGGATGATTTGCATTACCAGGCGAGCATGTTCGAATCCTCATTTGGCGATGGTCATAGAGAAGGGAGAGCAGAAGGGGAGTTTGAAAAGGCCAGGCAAATAGCATCAAGGCTGTCGGCACAAGGAATGTCCACTGAAGAAATAGCGAAAATAACAGGGCTTGAAATGGCGGAGATTAAAATAATATTGGAAAGAAAAGGTGAGGATTGAATATCAATTACTCTGACCCCATCGATTCATCGATTAAATTATCATAATTATCAAAATCCGAGTTTACACTATGGAGCATACCACACCATTGAGAGATCATTATGGAACATATTGCTAATTTACATATTGAGAAGTTACCCGAAGGGGTTTATCTGGCGACCAGTGACGATATTCCCGGACTGGTGGCGCAGGGTCGCACGATTACCGAGACGGTGGAGATTGCGCGAGACGTGGCTAAAAAGTTACTCGCAGCACAGGCGGAACGCCATCAAAAATCGAATTTGATGTCGGTTAAAGACTCGTTTGATTACCCGCTGATTTTGGGTATCTAATGGGCAAACTGGCAGGCTTTAAATATCGGCAGATTATCAAGAAGCTAAAAAAATTAGGGTTGGCGTTTGATCGACAGGCTGCGGGCAGCCATGAGATTTGGTTTAACCCAAAAACGGATAAATACACCACCATTCCAAACCATCCTGGCGATATGCCGGAAGGAACGCTGAGAGCAATTTTAAAACAGGCGGATATTTCTACTGTTGAGTTTTTAGAAGCTTGAAATGTGGCATGGAAAGACCTTGTATCTAACCCCGTGATCTTTTAGCTGGCGTAACCCTTGTATCGTTGCTTGTTGCCAAGCATCTGGTAGGTTGCTTCCCTAAAAAGCCAGCTTGGCGCTGTCACTTTAGCAATATAAGCGGGATAACTAGACCATTGATATTTTGCTAAATCACATACTACTGGCTCCTTCATATCAATAGGATTACGATGTATATAGCGTGATAGCTGTAACAGATAAGCATCTATATCCACTAAAATCGCTTTGTATCTGCCCCGAAATAGCGAGCCATCTGTTTTTTTGAGCCAATTGTACCGCTGCGTATAAACACCATTAATATGACGCATGATACGCCCTAGATTGGCATGTAGGGTTTCCAGCAACAAATGATAGTGATTTCCCATCAAACAGTAAGCGTGTATAACACAGTAAAACCGCTGATGCGCCTCCGCCAGCGTCTTTAGAAAGACCTGATAATATCGATCATCATGAAATACCATCTGTCGCGCCCGCCCTCGGTTCATCACGTGATAAAAAGCATTTTCATATTCGATTCGTTGCGCTCTGGGCATAGCATGAGTTTAGATGGAAAAGTATTATGAAGCAAGCAACTTGACCTCCTGCACCTTAGATGGAAAAGTATTATGAAGCAAGCAACTTGACCCCCTGCACCTTTTAAAAATCAATCGGTTTAATGATATAGCCAAAGATACCTTGGATGAATGGATATATTTTTTAAAAAATGAAGAAATTAAAGATAGTTTTACCGCAAAAGGGCTAAAAGAAGCACAGGAAAAACTTAAACTAATGAAATTACCAGAAGATGAACAACAAGCTTATAATCATTATCAGGATGATTTGCATTACCAGGCGAGCATGTTCGAATCCTCATTTGGCGATGGTCATAGAGAAGGGAGAGCAGAAGGGGAGTTTGAAAAGGCCAGGCAAATAGCATCAAGGCTGTCGGCACAAGGAATGTCCACTGAAGAAATAGCGAAAATAACAGGGCTTGAAATGGCGGAGATTAAAATAATATTGGAAAGAAAAGGTGAGGATTGAATATCAATTACTCTGACCCCATCGATTCCAGAATTCATGTGTCCCCAGAATTCCCCCAGAATTTTGCACCCCTATTCTCTGTTCTTTTAGACTGCTTTGATTCATTGATTCTTATTGTATTTTTTTTAAGCCATCTTCATATATTTTTTTCATTTTTTTATTCCTCACATTAAAAGAAAATTTTGTTCTTGCTATCTCAAGACCATTTTTTCCCATTACTTTTCTTTTTATATGATCTTTCACTAATATTTCCATAAAATGATAAACTTGGTCACTCATAAACTTATGAAAATCTTCAGGTATATCATTTATCACATAGCCTTTTCCATTACGGATAAAATCAAAATGATCATTTTCAATTAAAAACCCACTATGATTATGCTGAATTATTTCAGAAATTGCAAAATAATTGGTAGCAATAACGGGAATCCCATAAGCTGAAGCTTCCAGTATGGCAAAACCAAAAGCCTCCCGATAGGTAGGTGAAACAAAAACATCTGTACTTGGCAACACCTCTTCAAGCATTACCTTTCTATCAACATGACCAAATGTTATACTAGGATTACTCCTAATTTTTTCCTCATATCGCTGTCTCAGATTTGCATTTTTTATCCTTAGATCAGGCTCAGAACAAATCCGAAGGTAAATATTAGAATATTTTTTTTGAAGTTTTTCAAAAGCATCAACTGTATTAGCTCCACCCTTTCGAAAAAAATCACCGCTAAACATAAAGTTTACAACTTCATCATTATAACGAATGAATCCATCATCGACCTTTCTCATAGCAGGATAAACAACTTCAACCTTGTCCAAAATCCTTTTATCAGTTATCCCAGCGTAATTTCCCAAAGATGTTGCACCAGCCTCGCTTTTGAAAATTAATTTCAGAAAATTATCTCGTAGCATTAGCCTTTTTATAAAGTACACTCTTAGAAATCTGGGCACAGGAACACCAAATAGTGTAAAAGCAGCGGCCCCTGAAAAATGTGCTGGCGTATAAATCCATGGTTTATTCGTTAGAATTGGAAAAAGTGGGGCTTCCAGAATATCACTGTTCTCTCCTTGAAAATAATCTAATATCCCAATTGCATGGCTTTTAAAGATATGCCTAGTAATAGGAAAAGAACTCCTAACTTCTTCATAGGATATTCCATCAGGAGGGTTGTCCATCACTTCTTTAGCTATTCCATGTAGTTCTGTCAAACCAATTTTAATCATACTCATGAACACCTCATAATAAGCGATAAATTACAGTAATTAAATGACATCCAGTATCCAGTGACACCATGATCTTGGCATTTATCCAGACCATGTACTTCCAATGCATTGGTTCCCGATTCTACCGCTGAGTGTTTTCGTTTGCGGGTTCTAAACGCTTCGCTACTTTCCTGTTCTTCTTTTATTGCAGCGACTTTGTTTTAGGCTGCACAAACTAGATTACATCATTCAGGGATAAACGAACTTTAACTAAGTACTCAAATTCCTAAACAATTATCTTCTCGATACAAGATGGTAGTACGGTCGACACCTGATCCAGTAGCTTTTAACCCTTCAATACTTAATACTCTAAAATCCATTTCTCTGGCAAACTCTATGGCTTCTTTATAGCGCTCCCGCTGAGAATCATCAAGCAATATAACCCCCTTAGACGACAGCGCTGAAACGCTTTTCTTTACGCAGTTCACTCTATCCCTACCATCAACTATAACCACATCATACTTTTCATCCGTATCTCCAATAGCGCGACAATAAGCACCATCAATATCTTTTTCTTTGTAGATCAATTGTACGTTACTGGGTATTTGTGATTTAATCAACTTAAACCAACTTTCATCATACTCCAAGGATGTAACAGACATCACTTTCTTGGCATAAAAAAATGTAGAGTAACCAGACCCAAATTCAAAAAGATTTATATCATCTGTTAACCTATCTTCCAAGAACTTAACAACAGGATAGTTCATCCATGGAATTGGATTCCCATCTTTATCTATAGGCTTTTGTTTAGCTACACTTTGCAGCCATCCTGTCGAGTGCAGGTAAGAATCATTGTCCTTTATCAATCTACTATAAGCTTGATAGTATAAAGCCAGCCTTGGAAAGATTTTTTTTATTAAATATTTCATGTACACCTCCTAATGGGTAGCATGGATTAATGATCTCCAGCATAACTGGAAGTTTATCAGCTTACGTCCTCAAAAGACTTTTTTTGCACCCAATGCACACTTGTATCTAAACTTATCTGGTCACGGGTTATTCCCTTACCATTATCAAGACTAACTGTTGAAACGCATCACAGGGTTACATCACAGATGCCTACCATAGCTTAATCTATCCATGAATTATTCTGAAGACCCATAAGATTTATAATTTCTCTCCTTAATTCTATAGTAGGCTCTCCTGAATTTTTTTGGCTTGGACCTGCTAATGGCTGACCCCCACGTTTTGACTTTTTATCCGAGAACAACAAGATAAAACAGCAACCACTTAATTTTTATAGTAATTTTGAATCACCATCTGATACTTCCCATTATTGGATGAGGGTATATCATCCACTAGCTCTACATCAATTTTTAATTCCTGGTTCAGCATCTTTCGAAGTTCCCACTCCATAAACTCTTGTTGTTCTTGCGAGAAGCCTTGTTTTGCAACCAGTTTAACTAAAACCTTTTCCGGCTCATTCTGGATAATCTGTGCTTTGCTAATATTTTCTAAATACTCAAAAGCAATCGCTAGAGCGGCAGTGGAAACTTGCTTACCTTTGGATACAATTATTGCGCCTACTTTTCCAGATAACTCTTCAAGAATTGGTGTGTTACGCCCACAAGGACATGACTTATGGCTGATTTTACCAAGATCGCCTATCCGATATCTAATCAAGGGCATAGCATCATTGAACAAGCTTGTAACAATCAACTCACCTGCACCTTCTGAAGCTATACTACCGTCCTCTTTTAATACTTCAGCGATACCATATTCTACTGCAATATGCTTTTTACCATACTCACAATCAGCAGCAAAAATGACGCTCTCAGCTGATCCATATTGATCGTAAACTTTACATGCGAAAGCTTTTTCCATAATGGCTCGTTGTTTATTTGTAAAATTTTCTGAACTTGTGCAGATACCCTTGGGCGTAAACTCTAGCTTTATATCATTCTCACAAATAAACTCGGCAATGCGAAACACAGACAAAGGGTAACCTTCAATAATCTTCGGTCTGAATTTATTGAGTTTCTCAACATAACAAGGCAAATTTTGTTCCGTCATATGAAAAGATGAAAACAAAATTTGATTGTCCGCTAAATTCATACGCCAGAACGGGGGCTTATTATCATCAGGGTTTTGTATCTTCCGCCCCAGAAAAGTTGCCTTTTTATCATGTATGCCAACACCAAAACTACGATAAAAGCGATTCCAGAAAGCATAAGATTTTCTTCTAATATCTTTTGTTAGTGAAATGCCAAGCGGTGTGCCAGTACTAC
>CAZYCY010000174.1:0-5550 GCA_964646145.1 uncultured Thiotrichaceae bacterium | reverse complement strand
GACTTCCTTCAATATTATTTGCAGCGGAGACTTTAGGCTTTAAAATTAAACTGCCATCCGGCTCTTGCTGCACTGACCAACCTGTCTCCTTAAGCGCTTCTGCCAGCCCGGATAATGATTGTTCCGCAGCCACCACTCCGCTGGTACAGGACAGTAATACAACGATAAATAGACTTTTTACTATTGATAATTTAATTTGCATTTTTTTTGCCTTTAGATTTTGGTTTAAGTCTTTAAATTAATAACTAAAAGCAAAAAGTATGCCAGAACACTTCCCGCTCTTTCGGTTCAACATGGGGGTTGTGCGGATTCATCACTGCGTTAAAACAAGTTCAATATAATAGTATTGGCAAAGAAAGGAGTATGGTTATTGACATAAAGTCATGGTTTTTCAACCAGGTACAGGGGGCAGCCCCTAGTCTGGATATTTCTTGCATGAACAAATGTCATGCCCGCTAAACTAACAAAATATCAAACAACATCAATACGTTATGTTTTATATGCCCAATTATTACATGACATAAAGACATGAAATAAAGCACTTAACATGGATGATATCCATATTCTTAAAACACAGTTTTGCCCTTGCTCCAGCATATAACCTTCCATATAGACAAACTATACAAACAAGGTAACGGGACAAGCTTCTCGGTTTTTTATGTGACCATGACCTACCGCAGTAGAAAGCAGCTAAAGAACGCAACACCTTTTTATTCAGTTGGCACACAATCTGCTTGATAAACCAAACACGCCGAAGAAATTCCTGTCAATTCATTATAGCGACATGAATATCACTGACGTATAACAACAATTAAGTTCTTTCTTAAAGCGGAATAATGATGCCAACAACAAAAAATGATGTCAACCATACTTCATTACTAAACACATTGCGCCTGAACCGCAGAAGTTTTCTCAAGAGTACAGGACTTGTCGCCATCGGCACTGCCAGCTCCGGGCTGGTAAAGGTCAAACCTGCAAAAGCACAGGCTTATTCGCCTTATCCCACCGACGATCAGCTTGAAACGGTGGTCACCAGTTGCGCCCACAACTGCGGCTCGCGCCATGTACTGGTGGCGCATAAGTGGAAAGATGTCATTGTGCGACTTTCCACTGATGTGGGCAGTTATCAGAAAGACGGATTTTATGGCAAAGACACGCCAGAAGAGCCTCAACTGCGAGCCTGTATGCGTGGTCGCGCCTACCGCCATCGAATTTATTCAGCAGAACGCCTGTTATACCCGATGATGCGGGTCGGCGAACGCGGGGAAGGCAAGTTTAAGCGAGTCAGTTGGGACGAGGCGCTGAATTTCGTGGTTAACAAAATGAAGTTGATAAAAAATAAGTATGGTTCGCAGGCAATTCTGGATCAGGCTTATGCAGGCTCATCTTATGGGGTATTGCACAAATCCGACCAAATTGAGGGTTTGCAGGCGAGATTGCTGGGCATGTTTGCCTGTCGCACTTCATCCTGGTCAGTACCATCTTTCCAGGGCACCACCACCAGCTCAAACTGGACTTTTGGCACCATTAGTGATGGTAATGAGGATGATACTTTCCAGCACAGCAAGTTGATCATTTTTTGGGGCTGGAATCCTGCCTATACTTTTCATGGCGGCAATACCGTGTATTTCATGCGCATGGCAAAGCAGAATGGCTGCAAGTTTGTGGTCATCGACCCGCAATACACAGACAGTGCGGCGGTTTATGATGCCTGGTGGATTCCGGTTAGACCCAACACCGATGCCGCTATGATGGCGGGAATGGCGCACTATATCTTCACCAATAATCTGCACGACCAGGCGTTTATTGATCAATTTTGCATGGGTATGGATGCTGGCACCATGCCGGAGTGGGCCGCGAACTCTGTTAATGGTCAGGAAAACTTTAAAGATTATATTCTAGGGACATACGACGATGAACCCAAAACGCCAGCATGGGCAGCTAAAATTTGTGGCGTACCGGCTGACGATATTATCAAGCTGGCAAAGATGTATGCCACCACCAAACCTGCCGCACTGAAAGCCTGCTGGGCACCCGCACGCGCAGATTTTGGTGAACAATTTAACCGTATGGCAGCGGCACTACAGGCGATGACCGGCAACATCGGTATTATGGGCGGTTGCGCTGAAGGCGTGGGCAAGGGCTGGTCTGCCCAGGGCATTGCTTATCCTTATGATAATTTTTCAAATATCTGGTTTGGCTCGATCAAATCGGATCGCTGGGCATATCTAGTAAACAACTACCCCGATGTAAAACGTGAAGACATTGGTATGTGGCCACGACAGGATGACTGGGACGGTGTTATTCCCAATATAAAAGCCATTTTCTGGCACGGGTCTAACTGGTTCAACCAGTTGACCAATATCAATGAAGGAATTAAAGCCATTAACAAACTGGAGCTGGTGGTCTGCCTGGAGCAGACCATCACATCTTCCGGTTTGTTTGCCGATGTGCTGTTACCTGTTTGCACCCATTTTGAACGCCATGATGTCACCATGCCCTGGTACAAGGGACATTATTATATTCACCGCCCCAAAGTCATTGAACCATTGGGTGAGTCTAAAACCGATTTTCAGGTTTTTACCGAAATGGCTTATCGTATCGGCGGTGAGCGCTTTGGCAAAGCCTATAATCCCAAAGCAGATAGAAGCTACTGGGATAACCCCGACAAGGTGGATGAATCTTATCTGACAGACTGGTGGCAAGGTCGAGTGATGAAACACCAAAATGTCGACATGACCTGGGCAACCTTTAAAAAACACGGCATTTACAAATTCAAGCTGGCTCGGCCGCATATCGCCTTTCAGGATAATGTTGAAAAAGATGTACCCTGGGCAACACCTTCTGGAAAAATCGAGATTCTATGTACCGAGCTGGCAAAAATTTCCGACTGGACTAAAACCAAATACGGCTTTCACATTCCTTCCATTCCAAAATGGATTGAACCTTTCGAATCATTAAATCATCCGGTAAAAACGCTTAAATACCCATTTCACCTGATTACGCCTCACCCGCGTCAGCGCACCCATTCTATCTTTCATAATATCGGCATTTTAAAAGAAACCTACGATCAGGAAGTGATCATTAACCCGAAAGATGCCAGAAAACTGGGCATACTTCCGGGGGATCATATTGAAGTGTGGAATGATCGGGGACGCATCGTGGTACTGGCGCATTTGTCTGAGCGCGTCATGCCAGGGGTGTTGATTATTTTTGAGGGCACCTGGCTGGATCTAAACGAAGACAATGTGGATCTGGGTGGCAACCCCAATATGCTGACCGCAGACACACCCAGTCCGGCCGGTTCATTTGCCTACAACACCATTCTGGTCAACCTGAAAAAAACCCAGCTTGAGCATAAACCCGGATGGGATGATGTGAAAATCAGTCGTTCTCAAGTATTTCGGAAGGAAGGATAAATGAAATTCAATAAGTTTTTATACCGATCTGGTCAATATATCGCACTGATCCTGGCGTTACTGATCATTCCTGTTTCACAAAATGCTGCACTGGCTGAATCCCAACAAAGCCACATCAAAGCGCGTATGGATCCGCTGCATTTCAAACCCGCTATTGAAACTGCCACCAACGAACAATGCCTGCAGTGCCATCAGGAAATTCTGCAACGCAAGCCACGCGAAGTGACACAGGCAGGCGTCAAAAGTGAGGACACGCTGGCATGGTATCAAACTGTACACACGTATGTGGGCAAGCAGGATACTTTTCACCGCCGGCATCTGCGCCATCTGTTAGCAGAATCCGACCCTTTAAATGCCCCGGACGATGCAGACCCGCCACCGATATTGATGACATTGAACTGCAATACCTGCCATCAAGGACACAATATAAACAAAGAAGTCACCAGTGATGTTCACAGTTCATATTCACAGCCCGCATTTGGGAAAAAAGTGGCAACAGAAACTTGCCTGATGTGCCACGGCAAATTTGATTACAACACCATGCCCGGCATTACTGGCCCTTGGTTAGAGGTGGCGGATGCCTTTAGCAATAACTGCATGGCCTGCCATAGTATTTTCCGAACCAATTCACATAATGTGAACTTCCTGAATAAAGAAGGCATACAACAAGCAGGCGCAACGGACGGAGAAACGTGCTTTGGTTGTCACGGCGGTCGCAGTTGGTACAAAATTGCTTACCCCTACGCGCGTAACCCCTGGCCGGGCATGTCTCCAATAATACCCCACTGGGCAAAAGACAGAGCAACAAAATCCAGACCACGGTTTCTTATCGGTATCGATATCGACAAACCGGCAGCCGAATAAATGTGGCACCCATGTAAAGGGGAAAAGCATGCGATTTTTAGTGAGTTTATTACTGTGTTACCTGAGCATATCCATGGCTCAGGCGTATGATGTGGAAAATGCACGACAAATCAATAAAAGCTGCGCACTGTGTCATGGTGACTTTGGTCAGGGTACACCTGACGCGCTTTCCCCCCGCATAGCGGGTCTGCCTTTGGGCTATCAGATAGAAGAACTAAAAGCCTTTCGTGATGGCAGCCGACGATATGATCCCATGATTATGGTTTCCAACATCACCATGGAACATTTCACCAATAAGGATATTTATGACATCTCAAGATATCTGGCAGAAATAGATCTTGATGCAATGAACCTGCCTGTCATCCCTTTATTTCCAGGTGACGTAGAGGAAGGCAAAAAAATATACCGTAAAGAATGCAGCATGTGTCATCGCAAAACAGGTAGAGGCATACCAAGAATAAACATCCCCATGGTGACAGGACAATACGGCAATTATCTGTTTAGGCAGTTAAAAAAATTTCAGAGTAGAGAACGCTATCATGATAATGATCCTGAAGATGATTCATTCGATGAGTTTGACGATGCAACACTCAGATCAGTGGTTGCCTATCTTACCCATCTCACCAATGAACAGGCCACGGAACGCAGGCTGGCAGCACAGGAAAAGGAAAATATCAGATTCACCAGGATAAAGACCAAATTTATAGCTGATAGAAAAGCGCAGTTAGAGACGCTAAAAACGGCGACAAGCCTGGCTGAATTAGCAAGCCTTGCCAAACATGACAAAGTCAGCACGACCAATTATAAAAACATACTGAGAATACAGGCTGAACTGGGTGAGATGCTAAAAGGCGGCGCCGATGACGATAGTCAATTTGCCGGACGTTTCACAGTCACCGCCAAAGGTGAGATTATTCTCAGCCCGACACAAAAAGATTTACGTATGCTGGTCGGGGTTTCCGGAAATTTCAGAGTAAATAAAGAGGGTGGCTTTGAGTTTGTGCCAGAGCCATCAGATTAAAACCATAAAACCTCTCCTGATTAGCCATAAGTATCCGCCAGGTTATATAAAATAAAGATAGAGGTCACTGTAATGCTATATATTACGCGTCATTCCTGCATGTTTTTAGCAGGAATCTAGTTGGTAGAGCATGGATTCCTGCTAAAAACATGCAGGAATGACGCGGTGTTTGTGTGGCTATTTATAAAATGGCGGAAGCTCATAGCTAATCAGGAAACCTCTTACATGGATCCCGATTTACACTTA
>CAZYCY010000173.1:0-5561 GCA_964646145.1 uncultured Thiotrichaceae bacterium | reverse complement strand
TTAATAGAGGTGCCCTTTAGCTTTAAATAAACCAATTAAACAGCCAGACAACAGACTAATTTAAAATTTCTCCCGATGGTCGAGATGACAGCAACATTAAGCGCTTGTCCTATGGCGCAAAATTCTCAAGCAAAAATACCAGCTTGCTTAATTTCGACTTTACCTGTTTCGTGCAACCATTACATGATGTAATTCACAAACCAGTATGAAAAAAAATCTTCTTGTGTTACTTACAACTCTGCTTACAACTCTGCAGCTTGTTTCTTCCGATGTTTTTAGCCAGAACTCAGACGAGGCAAACACTGCCTCCTTCGATACTTCATCAGCAACTCAATCACTGTCTCAGTCTTTAAACAAAATACAGAACACAGATAACAAACAGAGTGATCTGCTACTAGCAAAAATACTGGAAAAAACCAGCACTGATGTAATGGACAGTAACAACCTGTCACAGCCTCTTTCTGATGCGATTAACAGCAATAAAACTAAAGCAGAGAATTACATCGCTCAAACAAAAAAAATTTCAGATGAAGAACTCAATGCACTTCGACAATTATTTTTACAGGCCGAAAATGCAATTAAAAAGAACAATGATGCTGAATATTTTTTACTGGCAGAGAAATTAAAAGACTATCCCCTGGCTCCATTTCTTCAATATCAGTGGTTAAAAAAACATCTGGATAATGAAACAAAAATAAAAGAATTTCTGAAGCAGCATAAATCTTCACGCTATGCCTCAAGATTAAAACGAAAATGGTTGCATCACCTGGCAAAACACAAACAGTGGACTATTTTTTTACAGTTTTACAACACCAGTAAAAATACAAAACTTCGCTGCTACTACCACCAGGCTCAGCTTGAGACAGGCAATAAAAAAGTTGCATTAAAAGGCGCAAAAGAATTATGGGTAGTTGGTTACTCTCAACCTGCTGAATGCGATCCATTATTTGCCCGATTAATAAAATCCAGCCTGTTTACTCAGGATTTGCTCTGGCAACGATTTGATGCCGCTGTGCAAAACAATAAAATCAGCCTTGCTGTTTATGTAAAAAGCTTTATGTCGCAGGCTTACCATGCCGATGCACAGTTGTGGTTAAACCTACATCACAATCCATCACATTATATATCGCATTTGTTAGACCTTAGCAAAACAGATCAGTCCGCTTTAATGTTTACCCATGCCATCAACCGACTTGTCAACAATGACTTTGCCACAGCCATTACACTATGGGACACGCACAAACAAGAATTTAACATTGATAAAACCCTTGCTGATAAACTGGAAAAACGTCTGGCCTTACAATTAGCCTTCGAACGTGAAATGGATGCTTACCATCGTCTCAGTCAACTGAATACTACTACTTATACTAGCCGCGCATGGCGAGTACGAGCGGCACTGATTAAACAAAACTGGGACAAAGTAATAACCGCAATTCAGGCACTTAATGAGACTGAAATAAAAAAACAGCAATGGCAATACTGGTTAGCCCGCGCTTATCTGGAAACAGATAAAGTCGAAAAGGCACAAGCAATTTTAACTGAGCTTTCAACTAAACGAAGCTATTACGGTTTTCTTGCCGCTAACAAAATAAATAGTTTATACCAGCTATCCGATAACCCGATAATCATCTCCTCTGAAGAAATCACCAGGCTTAAATACCGTAAAGAATTTCGTGTCGCATTTGAGTTAAAGATTTTGGCTAGAGAGACAGAAGCAAAACTGCAATGGTGGCACGCTTTACGCCAGTTAAACAATAATGAAATTCCTACTGCAGCAAAATTAGCACAACAATGGCAATGGGATGAAATTGCTATTTTCACCATTGCCAAAGCAAAACATTGGGATGACATTGAAATGCGTTTCCCGCTCAGCTTTGTCGACAAAATACATAAAAATTCAAAACTGCATGGTCTTAACCCTTCCATTATATTCGGTTTAATACGCCGGGAAAGTGCATTCAACGATGACGCACTCTCACCCGCAGGCGCACGCGGTCTTATGCAGATTATGCCGCAAACAGGACGGCAGATAGCCAGACATTTTAATGAACCCTGGCAAGGTAGCAACAGTCTGTTTAACCCGGCATTAAACCTGAGATATGGTTCCTATTACTATCAGAAATTATTAACCAGGTTTGATGGTAATCACGTCATCGCGCTAGCCGCCTATAATGCCGGGTCTAATCGAGTAAAAAAATGGCTACCCGAAACCGAAGCCTTACCTGCCGACATCTGGATTGAAACCATCCCGTTTTACGAAACCCGTAAATATATCGCCGCAGTGCTGACCTACGCGTTAATTTATCAACAACGCACACAATACAGTAACGCTGCCGTGGGCAAGTTGTCGATGAACTATCTCGTGCGTGATGTGTTACCTTTATCATCTGTACAATAAAATCAGGGTTAAATATCCTGCATGAACAACACCAGCACGATACCCGTTATTAAAGATCTTGTTCTCATTGGTGGTGGTCACAGCCACCTGTCGGTGCTGAAATATTTTGCCATGCACCCGCTACCGGGTTTACGCCTCACCTTGATTACCCGTGATTTACACACGCCATATTCCGGCATGTTACCCGGTTATATTGCCGGGCATTACCAATACGATGAAGCACATATTGATTTACGACCATTAGCGCAATTTGCAAAAGCTCGTATTTATCATGCAGAAGTTAATGATATTGATTTAAACAACAATAAAATTTTTTGCAACGCTCGACCTCCAATTGCTTATGATTTTGCTTCGATCAATATTGGTTCGAAACCAGGCACTTTGCATATCCCTGGTGCTGAAAAACACACCTTACCCGTTAAGCCTATTGACCATTTTTTAACACAATGGGATAAACTGGTAACAACCATTATGAACACCACTGATAAAGATTTTCACCTTGCTATTGTTGGCGGTGGTGCTGGCGGTGTTGAAATGGCGCTGGCAACACAATTTCGCCTGCAATATTTATTAACACAAAAAAACCAGCCGAATGATTTTTTAAAATTTGATTTATATTGTGATAGCAATGTCATTTTGCCAACTCATAACAAACAGGTCAGAAAACGTTTTATGCGTTTGCTCAAAGAACGCAATATAAATGTACACGACAATCAACGCATAGAGCAGGTTCAAGACAAACAGTTGGTAAATAATACCGGGCAAACTGTTCCGGCTGATGCGGTGCTCTGGGTCACCAATGCCACTGCCCCTGCATGGTTGGCAAAAACTGGATTGGCTGTTGATAAAAACGGTTTTATTACGATTAATGACTACCTGCAATCAACTTCACATAAAAACATATTTGCTGCCGGTGATATTGCAACGGTAATAAACCATCCTCGTGAAAAATCAGGCGTGTTTGCGGTTCGTCAGGGTCCACCATTGGCGCGAAATCTTGAACGTGCAGTACAAAATAAAACCTTAAAGAAATTCACCCTACAAAAAAAATTTTTAGCTCTCATTAGCACCGGCAACAAATATGCCATCGCCTCACGCAGTAACTGGTCACTCGAAGGTGCCTGGCTATGGAAAATCAAAGACTGGATTGATCGTCGCTTCATGGACAACTTCAATAAACTGCCAGAAATGCCACCAGACGAAACACCGCCATTCAATAAAGCAATGGCAGACAAACAAACCTTACATGAAATTTCTACCATTGCCATGCGCTGTGGTGGCTGTGGTGCAAAAGTAGGCAGCACAGTTTTATCGCGTGTGGTTCATCGCCTGCAACCCATTAGCCGTGACGATATCATCATTGGTTTAGCTGCCCCAGATGACGCTGCTGTCACCGAAGTACCTGCAGGCAAACTGGTGGTGCAAAGTGTGGATTACTTCCGCAGCTTTATTGATGACCCGTATATTTTCGGGCAAGTTGCCGCCAATCACGCACTTAGCGATATCTTTGCCATGGGTGCAGAAACGCAATCGGCAATGGCGATAGCCACTATTCCTTATGGTATCGAGAATCAGATTGAAGATCAGTTATACCAGACCATGTCAGGCGCACTGCAAATTTTAAATGCCAGCAACACTGCACTGGTTGGCGGTCATTCCAGTGAAGGCGCCGAGCTGTCATTTGGTTTATCGGTTACCGGGCTGGTTGATCGTGATCAGATAATGCGCAAATCCGGCATGCAGACTGGTGATGTTTTAATTCTAACCAAAGCATTAGGCACCGGCACCCTGTTTGCTGCCGACATGCGCCTTAAAGCCAAAGGTCGCTGGATTGATGCGGCTTTAACAAGCATGTTGTTATCGAACCAGGCTGCCGGTTCTTGCTTGCATCACCATGGCGCCAATGCCTGCACCGATGTCACCGGCTTTGGTCTGCTCGGGCATCTTGTTGAAATGACACGTTCTTCTGGAAAAAGTGTCACGCTGAAGTTAAATAATTTACCCATTCTGGAAGGCGCTCTGGAAATGATCGAGACCGGTATTTATAGTTCACTACAGGAGCAGAATGTACGGCTGCGACGGGCGATAAAAGATCCCGGAAAATTAACCGAACACAAACATTTCCCTTTGTTGTTTGACCCACAAACCTCTGGTGGGTTATTAGCCTCTGTTCCGGCTAACAATGCGCAGGCATGTTTGGCTGAACTAAAGAAATCAGGTTATCATTTAAGTACAGTCATTGGCGAAGTGACTGATGATACCAATAATATTGAAAGTATTACATTAAGAATATAAACAAAAACAACCCAACATGCCATTGACAATAATAATGAGAATCATTATTATTTACATAGTTTAGTTGTAGTTGCTTTTTTTCATTTGAACGCTTTACACGATGTTGACTATTCGTATTGGCAAGACAATAAATCACCAAAAAACAGGAAATACTGGAGAAGAAAAATCCTCAAGCTAGAATGGCTGGCAGATTACCATGCACGCAGCTTGATGCAGAAATGAATGCTGCTGCACCTATACCATAGGTAGTGGGTAGTGATTTAATTGCTTATTCACTAATACGCGATATCGAACGCTCGCTAATTGATAACACACTATTCTCCAACACAAAATATCAGTTTCTAAGACAGAATTTCAAAATAGATTATTTAATGAAAAACTTTAACCAAAAAAAAACTTGTGACTGCGAAGAGCTCTCAATCGAACAACTGGAAATGACCTTGAGTTATCTAATGAGCCGATTTGCAGTGCAACCCCGCGAGCAAGTGGCACATGCAGTACTGCACCATTTAGAGATACTCATTGAACATGTGGATCCAGGCATAACCAGTACCAAGAGGAAACATTATGCAAAACTCTTTAACTACTGGTGGCTAAATATTTATAAAAATTCAAATTCTGAGCAGACCACACAAAGGTTGCAGCTTGCTGAGCCCACTATTGTGCATCATTAAGGGCTTGTCAAGAAATAAATTGGTCATATTGCGCCGGATATCGTTTTGTATTCAAGACACCAAAAGGGGCGTATACTAGGCTGTCGAAATACGGTCAACCACAATCTCTAAGTCGAATTGCGCCTTTGTTTCGTGACAGCGCATCCATTGTCACCCTTAAAATCACCAAAGCTTTTTTTGTGCCAATATCTATG
>CAZYCY010000172.1:0-5563 GCA_964646145.1 uncultured Thiotrichaceae bacterium | reverse complement strand
CAACAAAAACTCCCGTTTTTCGGGAGTTTCTACAAGCCATCAAGCACATCATTAGTAACTTCTCAATAAGTCGGGGCATCATTACGGCTAACAAAATCCTGCTAGGCTTCTTCTAGCGCACCTTCCTCAGGCTCACTGAGTTCAGCTTTATTGGCGGTGACTGGTTTTGCCAATAATTTATCACGCAACGCCTTCTCTATAGTCATTGCAATGTCAGGATTTTCTTTCAGGAATACACGCACCTTTTCTTTGCCCTGACCAATCTTGTCACCGTTGTAACTATACCAGGCGCCAGCTTTTTCGATTAATTTGTGTTCAACGCCAAGATTAATCAATTCACCTTCACGGGAAATACCCTCGCCATAAAGAATTTCAAAATGAGCCAGTTTAAATGGCGGCGCCACTTTGTTTTTCACCACTTTAACTTTGGTTTCGTTGCCGACTATTTCATCGCCTTTTTTGATGGCGCCAATACGGCGAATATCCAGACGCACAGAAGAATAGAATTTAAGCGCATTCCCACCAGTGGTGGTTTCAGGGCTGCCAAACATAACACCAATTTTCATCCGGATCTGGTTGATAAAGATAACCAGTGTATTAGAGCGTTTAATATTAGCGGTTAATTTACGCAATGCCTGTGACATTAAACGCGCCTGCAAGCCCATGTGCGAATCGCCCATGTCACCTTCGATTTCTGCTTTAGGCGTTAGTGCGGCAACGGAGTCGATAACAATAATGTCCACAGCGCCAGAACGCACCAGCATATCGGTGATTTCCAGTGCCTGCTCACCGTTGTCAGGCTGTGATAACAACATCTCATCAATATTAACGCCTAGCTTCCCTGCGTACTGCGGATCTAATGCATGTTCTGCATCAATAAATGCAGCCGTACCACCTGTTTTCTGCATTTCTGCAATGACGTGTAAAGCTAATGTGGTTTTACCGGATGATTCTGGACCATAAATTTCAACCACACGACCTTTTGGCAAACCACCAATGCCCAGTGCAATGTCAAGATTTAGTGAGCCGGTTGAAACGGTTTCTATATTGGGTATAGCACCCTCATCGCCCATACGCATGACAGATCCTTTGCCGAATTGACGTTCAATTTGAGATAAAGCAGCAGCCAGTGCCTTTTTACGATTGTCGTCCATTAATAACTCCTCTGCTGGTGTTTTGTTGTCATAATATTAATCGTTGCATAAGTATTTACAGTGTGTGCTTTTTAAACTGTCGGCAGCATGGATGCTGCCGTCAAGCCCAGCTTTGGTAAACATGGGATATATTTACGGTGTGTTTCAAAAGCACACACTGTTAATGCTTATGCAACACTTTATAAAACGGATCATTATCACATAGAAGTTTGTGCTCAGATAGCCCCGGCATGTTGAAAATGACAGATTTTTATAAAAGATTTACATTTTTATTTTGTTGTTGAAAACAGATCCAACAAAACAGGATAAACTGCGTATCATTTACTTGACTGGATGCTTTTTTATGCAAGAAAAAACCTTATTTTCCATCATTGAATCACCCGCACATCCGAATTTTACAGAGCTATACAGCAGGCAAGGCGTTAACGAAAGCAAGTTCACGTCCATGCGAAAAGCCATTGCCGCGTTAAAAAAGCAACAGCCGGATTTTATTGTGGCAGAGTTTTTTTATGGTTATGGCAATAATTACGCAGGGGTAAACATTAGCAATCTGGATGTTTTGTTGTACAGCCTGCAAAAATATTCTGCCGCTACAAAAGTGATTGTTCTGGTTGATAAAAATGAATATAATTATGTTGATAAATTAAATAAAATTATTAAGTTGCATGATATTCTTAAATTTTCTGTTAGCAAGAAGCAAATGCAGGAATCATTGGCTCGTTAATGTAGTAGCTGGACAAAATTGTGCATAACGAAACGGTTAAGCCACTAATGACAAGCCAATAAATCCAGCAAACAGTTTAGCGCCTGCTTAATCGACTGCTTTCGTACGTCTTCTCTGTCACCAGAAAAATTAAAGGGTTCAGCAAATACAGATTTATCACGTTTTCCCCAGCTTAACCAGACCATGCCTACCGGTTTATCTTCGCTACCACCCTCCGGTCCTGCGATGCCACTGATGCTTATCACAACATCGGCTTTGGTGTGCGAAAATAAACCATCAGACATTTCCAGCACAGTTTCACCACTGACCGCACCAAATTCTTGCAGTGTCTTTTCGTCAACAGCCAACAGACTGCTTTTACAGTCATTACTGTAACAAACCACTGAGCCTTCGAACCAGGCAGAACTGCCGGGTATATCAGTAATTATTTTTGCCAGCCAGCCACCGGTACACGATTCGGCCGTTGCCAACTTCATGCTCTTAACTTTCAAGCACTTGCCAAGTCGTTCTGTTAGATCAGCTAATTCCTGTTCGGTTACCTGCTGCATAGTTTGCCTCATCAATCTCTTTTATACGCACTAAAGAAAAAGCTATCTGCCGAGCGATACGGTAAAAAAATGGATACTCAGGAGTCTCTGATTCTATCATCTGATCCACATACGTGAAATACTAGGAGCTTGTCCGAGAATGGAAAAACCTACTGCAAAACCGATATTTTTGCCCATTTTTCCGAACATTTTCGTTAAATAGCGGTGCTATTCGCCTCAAATGTTCGAAAAACTGGACTAAAAATCTCAATTTTTCGCTACGGTTTCCATTCTCGGACAAGCTCCTAGTCGCTGCATGATTATTCGTCACATATTTTTGTGACGGTCGATAGCATGAATGCTACCATCAAGGCTGCAGGGATATATTTACGGCGCGTCACAAAAGTATGTGGCGAATACTTATGCAACGATTAAGATACAAAAAATTTAATATGAACTCACAAAGCAATAGCCCTGTTAAAACCATTGCAAATTATTTATTACTAAGCATTTTTTTGATTGGCTTAATATCGTGTGCGACCTCGCCTGAGGGAAGGCATCAATTTAAATTGCTGCCTGAGGCGCAGATAAACGCTTTGGGCGTACAAAGTTTTGAGCAGATTAAACAACAAACACCTCTGTCAAAAGATAAAAACATCAATCAGTATGTTCAGTGTATTGCCAACAAAATTATTCCGCATGTAAAACAAAATCCCGATGTGGCAAAATGGGAAATACAGGTGTTTGACGATGATCAGGCAAACGCATTTGCCTTACCCGGTTATAAAATTGGTATTTATACCGGTCTGCTGAAATACGCAAAAAATCAAGATCAACTTGCCACCGTTATAGGTCATGAGATCGCGCACGTTATCGCTAACCACGGCAATGAACGTGTATCTGCACAGTTAACAAAACAGGTAGGTCTGTCAATTGCCGGTTTTTTATTAGGCAGTACACAAGACTCAAATGATGCCTTAATTCTCGCAGGTCTTGGACTAGGTGTGCAATTCGGCATCACCTTACCCTTTAGCCGCAGTCATGAATCAGAAGCAGACTTAATCGGCCTGGATCTGATGGCAAAAGGCGGCTTCAACCCCGAAGAAAGCGTAACCTTGTGGAAAAACATGTCGCAAGCCAGTGCGTCACCACCTGAGTTCCTGTCAACTCACCCATCGAGTGAGACACGCATAAAACAATTAAAAGAACGTATACCACAAGCTAACATCGCTTATCAATATGCGGTGAGTCAGGGGCGGCGTGCCACGTGTAAAATGTAAAAAGCTGATCTGTCTTTAAAGCCAATGCATTGTATTTTTTAATCGGAGCAAAGTCGTACAATCTATTTGCGCTTATGCGTCAACGACTCCCTCAAAGCATGGCACAGCATCGAGTCACCACCATACCATGGCGTTTATATGCAATAGCCGCCAAAGTCGTTAAAACGGCAAGGCAGGTTTTTGTAAAACTACAGGAAAAACATAGTCAACTTTTAGAGCAAGTCCTTAATGCGTTAAGGAGGTTTGACCCACTGCCGATTTAACCATTAAAAAACGTAACTACTCAGCGTAATTTTAGAAAAGGACGCAGGTTATTGATTTTTCAGGACGCTGTAAATACGTCCCCATGTTTGCTTACTTGGCGCTCTACTGCAACATCCATGTTGCAGATGCCTGAAAAATCAATAACCTGCGTCCTTACCCGGATAATACGCTGAGTAGTTACTAAAAAACAAACAAAATCAGTGACTGCAGGATAGATCCGTCTGAAATATGCAAACACAGTAAAAGACCATATTTATAGCATGGTTTTTTGAGTAAAAAGTATCTTTTATCTGCTGAGGCACTACGCGCCTATAAAAAATTTGAAGATTTAGGCGGAAATAATGATGGGTGCGTTTCCATGTAGGGGTTTGGGTTAATGAATGCAGTTGACTTTAAATTTTTCTGGAGTATTATTTACTTCATGACGTAAAGACGTCATGAAGTAAATATCCCAATAACTATGAGGTAAAGATACATGGCTAAGAAAAAAGTAAGTAAAAAAGACATTAAAAAAGAAATTAAAAGCAGATCTTCAAAAGTAGCAAAGCAGAACAAGAAGATCAAAAAGTTGAAAAAAAAGCTTAAGTAGTTTACAAGGTGGGTATCAGGCAGTGCCATACCCATCTTTTTGCTTCGCCTGATTGCGTTAAGATCTAAATATCTCAGTTAACTCCGTCCTCTGGTTCGCAACCAACACATCCATGTGTTACTTTGCGTGATTATGTCTCTTAGGGGCACCTCTATTAACTCCGTCCTTTGGTTCGTAACCAACACATCCATGTGTTACTTTACGTGAAGATGAATCTTGAGTCCAAAATATGCCATATTTTCGTTGCAAATCTTCGCAATAGCCCACTCACGTGCCCATGTTGATAATAACGTGCGCCTTAAGCTGACCTATTTTGAATCTCAATCTTCATCTCCAGAATAAATAGAGATGCCCTTAGGTTCTAAAATAGGGCATATTTTTATTTCCCTTTTTGCAATGAACAAAGGTACTCTTAAATGGCAAAGTTGAATAAAATAAACCCCGTTGCGAAAAGACCAAAAACATTAGACCGGAAGACGAAATTTGGTACGCAAAATAGTCAACAAGAAAAATCCCCGCAAAAAAACTCTGAAGGTAAAAAAAACACCTCTCTTAGACTCGATAAACAGACTCTGAAGGCGTTAAAAATTCATGCGATTGAAAAGGATACAAGTATTCAGAACCTGATTGAATCGTTGATCAAAGAGTATCTAAAAAATAATAATAAAATAACTTGAGGCTCTAGCTTGTCATTTTTTCTCATGCTCTATTAAACGTTACTAAGCGTTGTGTAGATCACTATGCGCGCCTCGATATGGCACAGAAAAAATCCTATATTTAATCTATTCGTGTTACTCTTTGCTAACCATTGTAGATATAATAAGGGCACTTCTAAAAGTAGAAGCACGATTTATGAGTAGTGCCACACGGATGTGGCGTTTACGAACCAAAGGATGGAGACGCATAAAACAGCAGTTTTTCACTCCTGGATAATCGTTAAATAGTTCACTATTCTCCTCCTTTTTGGATAAAAAATGCACTATTTTCTGCATTCCCTAAATCACACTTCTATTTTTAGAGATGCC
>CAZYCY010000171.1:0-5581 GCA_964646145.1 uncultured Thiotrichaceae bacterium | reverse complement strand
GTTTTATTTACATCCTTTGTGGCAAAAATAATTCTCGTTTGTTAGTCTGTCAATGACTGAAAACAGGAATTTTTATAAATGCCGACGAGGTTAACAGTGTAAACTCCCGCTCGGGAGTTGGCCAGGCAATCGCGCCGAAATGTTGTACCTTGAACTTAATGTTCTGGGTTTTACGTTTTGGGGAGGAAAGTCCGGGCTCCACAGGACAGAGTGCCAGGTAACGCCTGGGGGGTGAGAGCCTACGGAAAGTGCAGCAGAAAATAAACCGCCTGATGCTGACCTATTCAGTATCAGGTAAGGGTGAAATGGTGCGGTAAGAGCGCACCGCACAACGGGTAACCGCTTGTGGCATGGTAAACCCCGCTCGGAGCAAGACCAAATAGGGGGGGCATAATGCGTGGTCCGCGCTGTTCCCGGGTAGGTTGCTTGAGATGCATGGTGACATGTTATCCAGATGAATGATTGCCCTCGACAGAACCCGGCTTATCGGCCAACTCCTTTTTTTGATGCGGTTAGTATCAAATAGCCCTCATCTTTGAATCTATCCTTGTAACTTCTCAATCAATTTTTGCAAATATCCCTAAAATAAGTGCCCATCCTGTTCTGAAAATGTCTCTAACCTAAAGCCAATCATTAGTTTTTGTAATCAAGCCAATGATTTATAAGAACATACTGTATAAGACCCTTTTAATTTTCCTAAGTAACTTATAAGTTGCTGTCAACTATAGCTATTTTTATGTTTAAAGACGTGAAAATACTTGCAATAGCTGTGTAAAATATCTATAGTGGTAGCTGCGTGGGTAATTGTGGGTAATTGTGGGTTTATTGGTCGAGTATGCCCCTAATCTTGAAAGGCTTGGTTCCGAACAATCTTGCTTCGAATGCACTGATAGTAAAAACAGGGAATAAGAATAAAAAATGCTTTTCCGTGGAATCAATAACATCACTGTAGATGCTAAAGGCAGAATGGCAATGCCTGCGCGCTACCGCGAGCAATTGCTTGAGGGTTGCGGTGGTCGTCTGGTGGTGACTGTCGATCCTGATCATTGTTTGCTGGTGTATCCGCTCCCAGATTGGGAGATCATTGAAGTTAAATTAAATGCCTTGCCTAGTTTTAACAAGCAAGCGCGATCATTGCAACGTTTGTTAATTGGTTTTGCTACTGAGCTGGAAATGGATGCTCAGGGCAGGATTTTATTACCTGCATTATTACGTGACTTTGCTGATCTGAAAAAGAAAGCGGTTTTAATCGGTCAGGGTAAAAAGTTAGAAATTTGGGCTGAAGAGACCTGGGCTGAGAAACAACAGGAGTGGATGACGGCAATGAATGATGGTGGTGAGCAGCCTGCCGCCTTAGAAGAGCTGTCACTTTAATGTGATGAGTACTACTAAGCGCCAGGTTAATCCTAACCATGGTAATCATCAGGCGGTGCTTTTACAGGAAACGCTGGACTCGTTGAATATTCGCCCATCGGGAAACTACATTGATGCAACGTTTGGCAGAGGTGGTCATAGTCTCGCCATTTTGCAGCAGTTAAACGAAGTGGGTCGATTAATTGCATTTGATCAGGATCCAGAAGCAGTCGCTTTTGCACAACAGAAATTTATTAACGAGCCACGTTTATCTATAGAGCACTGTAACTTTAGCCGGATGGTCGATGTGATAGAGCAATATGATTTAATAGGCAAAATTGATGGTGTGTTGATGGATCTCGGGGTTTCATCGCCACAGCTTGATGATGCCAGACGCGGCTTTAGTTTTATGCGCTCAGGACCACTGGATATGCGTATGGATACCAGTCAGGGAGAAACCGCCAGACAATGGCTGGCGCGGGTAAAAACGGCAGATTTAATCAGAGTGCTAAAAAAATATGGTGAAGAAAAATTCGCCAGACGCATTGCAACTGCCATCGTGGCAACGCGTAATGAGCGTGAAATTACCGAGACTGGGGATCTGGCTGAAATCATAAGCAATGCCATCCCTGTAAAAGCCGCGTACATAAAAGCAAGGCATAAACACCCTGCAACGCGGAGCTTTCAGGCGATTCGTATCTGCCTCAATGAGGAGTTGCAGGCGATTGAACAGGGTTTGGCCGGTGCGGCTTCGGTTTTGGCAAAAAACGGTCGTTTGTCGGTAATCAGCTTTCACTCACTTGAAGACAGACTTGTAAAACGTTTTATGCGAAATGCGTCCAGTCGACCAAAAATACCGGCTGGCTTACCTGTTATGGAAGTTGATATCGAAGTGCCTTACAGGCAAGTTGGTAAGCCAATTGTTGCTGGTAAAGAGGAGCTGGATATCAATCCAAGAGCAAGAAGTGCACGTTTGCGTGTGCTGGAGAGGTGTTTATGAATGAAAGGCAGGGCATATTTTTGCTGGTTACATTTTTGTTTAGCTTGATGCTGGCATCAGCCATATTGCTTATATACAGCAAGCACCAGAGTCGAAAACATTTTGTGGAGTTGCAGCAGTTAAAATCTGAAGTGAACGCATTGAACACGGAATGGAGTAAGTTGCAGTTGGAGCAAAGTGCCTGGTCAGGGCATGGGCGTATTGAGACTATTGCCAGAGAGCAGTTATCAATGGTGATGCCTCAACCTGATGATGTGGTGTTTATAAAGCAATGAAATCGTACCAGCGCAATATGCGAAAAACGCATAACCAGCACATTGCTTCACCAATGATCTGGCGACGTTTGACTGTTGCATTTGTATTTAGCCTGTTAATTGCAGCGTTGTTGCTGCAAACATTTAATATACAAATATTAGACAGTGAGTTTTTTGAAAAGCAGGGAGATGCAAGGCAGCTGCGTACGGTTTCAATATCAGCAAATCGAGGTGATATTGTAGATCGACATGGAGAGCCTTTAGCAATAAGTGCGCCGGTGTATAGTATCTGGCTAAATCCTCAAGTGGTGCAGAACTTTTTAGAGCCGAAGCAGGATCTAAATATGAAGCGGAATCTGGAGGCGCTGATTGATGTGGCTGATCTGTTGTCGATAGATGTGGTTAATTTAAAAGCAAGAGTCAAGCGCAATAGTCACCGTGAGTTTTTGTATATAAAACGCCATGCCATGCCAGAGTTAGCCAGGGAAGTGATGGCATTAAGAGTGCCAGGCATTGCCCTGCAAAATGATTATCGTCGATTTTATCCAGCGGGTGAAGTGGCTGCTCATGTTGTCGGTTTTGCGGATATTGATAATAATGGTCAGGAAGGTATTGAATTAGCCTTTAATGAATGGCTAAAAGGCGTTCCAGGTAAGAAGCGAGTTATTCGTGATCGACTGGGGAGGGCATTTGATGATGTCGAGCGCATTAAGCCGGCGCAGCCCGGCAGATCAATTAAATTAAGTTTGGATAAAAGGCTGCAATATATAACGTATAGAGCATTAAAAGCAGCAGTGCTAAAGCATAATGCTGTTGCTGGTAGTGCAGTGGTGCTTGATGTGCACACTGGTGAAGTGTTGGCAATGGCAAATCAGCCATCGTTTAATGTGAACAACAGGAGTCAGTTGCAGCCTAACGCTATTAGAAACCGCGCGGTTACCGACGTGTTTGAGCCAGGTTCTACAATGAAACCAATTACCATGGCTGCAGCATTGGAAAGTGGTCGCTGGAATACGTTAGATAGAATTGATACTTCACCGGGTTATCTGCGGATAAGAGGTAACATGATACGTGACCATAGAAATTATGGTGAGCTTGATATTGGTGGCGTGATTGAGAAGTCAAGCAACGTTGGCATTAGTAAAATTGCACTAGCGATGGAAGCGGAACAGCAATGGTCGATGTATCAGAAGCTGGGTTTTGGTGTAGTGACTGGTAGCGGTTTCCCTGGTGAAGCGAGTGGTCGACTATCATTGGGTGTGTTAAATAGTGACTTTGAAAGAGCATCGTTAGCCTATGGTTATGGTGTCTCCGTTACCGCTTTGCAACTTGCGCAAGCGTATTCAGTCATCGCTGCGGATGGTGTCTTGCACCCGATTACTTTTTTATATGATGAAACGGGCGGCTCGGGTCACACGGATAAAAGTCGGCGTGTGATGTCTGTGGAAACTGCCCGGGCTGTGCGTACCATGATGCAACGTGTGGTTTCTGAACAAGGTACTGCCAGGCGCGCGTCAGTAGCAAATTACAGTGTTGCGGGTAAAACCGGTACGGTACACAAATTTATTGCCGGTGGTTATGCAAGAGACCGATACCTTGCAATGTTTGCCGGCATGGTGCCAGCGGATAAGCCTGAATTAGTTATGGTAGTGATGATAGATGAGCCAAGAAATGGTGAATATTTTGGTGGTTTGGTCGCAGCCCCAGTGTTTTCCTCGGTAATGTCCGGTGCTGTACGTTTGCTTGATATTGCGCCAGATAGAATTGCGCAGGATAAGGTTTTACGGGATGAATTTCCCTATAGGGCATTGTCTGGTTCACAGCAAATGAATACAGATGCGGCAGTGCAGCAAGACGTCGATTCATGACTTAATCAGAGGTTCTTTAGAGCGTGTTCAGGAAGGTAAAGCATAATGATAGAAAATGAAGTTGCATTAGATTATTTGCTTGAGGGTTTCATTGATGATGCTCTAATCGGACAGTGCCGTGAGATAACAATTAATGCGCTGGTGCAGGATAACCGTAAAGCCAGAAATGGCAATTTATTTTTTGCGCATCAGGGATACAACACACATGGTTTATTGTATGCACAAGATGCCGTTGCAAAAGGTGTTAGCGTTGTATTATGGGATGGTGATCTGGATAATCGTGATGAAATTCTGGATTCTATTTCAAATAAAGTTCTATGCATTCAATGCCCTGATTTAAAATACAAAGTGGGTGAAATTGCGTCCAGATATTACCAACAGCCTTCATTATCATTAAATGTAATAGGGGTTACCGGAACCGATGGTAAAACATCCATTGCTCATTTTCTTGCGCAGTGTCTGGATGAACACGATGTTCACTGTGGTGTGTTAGGTACGTTAGGGAATGGTTTTATTAATGATTTGCATCCAACAGGATTAACCACGGCTGATGCTCTGCTGGTGCAAAAAACACTTTCTGATATTCAACACGCAGGAGCAAAACATGTGGTGATGGAAGTGTCGTCACATGGTCTCGATCAGGGGCGGGTAAGCGGTGTTGCCTTCACTACAGCGGTATTTAGTAATCTGGGGATAGACCATCTTGACTATCATGGCACTCTGGAAAAATATGGTGCGGCAAAGAAACGTCTGTTTTATACGCCAGGTTTGGCTGCTGCTGTCATCAACCTTGATGATGCTTTTGGCAGAGAGCTGGCGGCAGAGGTGGGTGATCACGTTTGTGTCTGGGGTTACAGTATAAAAAAAGATATTTCAGCATATAAAAATTTAGCTGATTATTATGTCCATGCCACTGCAATAAAACCATTCGAGCGTGGCTACCACCTTAGCGTATCAACTCCTGGTGGTGATGGTGATTTTAATGTGCCATTGTTAGGTCAATTTAACGCTTCAAATGCATTGGCAGTATTGTCCGCTTTATTAATCAGCAAAGTTACGTTTGAAAATGCAATCAAAGATTTAAGTGTTATTCGTCCGGTTGATGG
>CAZYCY010000170.1:2355-5611 GCA_964646145.1 uncultured Thiotrichaceae bacterium | reverse complement strand
GGCTTGACGGTAGCATCCATGCTACCGATAGTCTCAAAACGATAGACTGCCCCGACTTATTGAGAAGTTACCGCCTTCGCACTTATGCAGTTAAATAGTCTGGTAATAAAGATTCTGTGGGTGATTCGCCTGTGCAAAAAAGAACCACCGTTCAGCGATTAGTCCGACATATTGCACAATAAATGTCAGTACGAATAAAGCAAGCATATTGCTCATTAGCGCGACGCCAAGTAGCACCACAGGTACGACAAACACCAGCAGTAAAAACAGCCACTTGATGCTTTTAAAGAAAACAGGTTTTACACCGTGAAAATATTCGCGAGTGTTAAACGAACCACCCATTGAGCCTTGTGCTTTTTGTTGTATCGCGGTGTGGCGAATGCCAATAGCCGTGCTTAAATTAGATTTGTATTTTATTTTAGTATTGCGTATTAAAGCAGCGACGCGGGTAATAAAGGCGAATACAGTTAGTGTAATGGTCCAACTGCCATAAAAATTGGTTAAGTCAGAGTCGACATAAGCGGCAAACGCAGTGCTTAATGCAAAGCCTGATGCCATGCCTAACAAGGTGTAATTAATCACGGTTAATGGCGTTGCCCATTCCTGTAAAAATTTAATGCAAGCATAAATCATGGCAGTGCACAGAAACAGAGAAAAAGCCAAAATCGTGTTGATGCCGCCAATAAATAAAGATAAATCAACAATAAAGCCTTCGCCTAAGGTAAATAACACAGGGTTCCATCCGCTGATATGAGTTACCGCATAGATAAAAGTAAAGCCCATAAAAGCAGGTAAGACAATCACTTCACGTGACAACCAGGAGGTTTTCCATCTGGCTGCCGAGCGCCAGGCACGTTCTGGATGACCCAGGTGGAAAAAAGACGCAAGCAGACCGGCAGCTAAAAAGCCCAGTGCAAGTAAGCTGCCATAACCATAAAAACCGGGTGAATCCTGTACCGGTAAAACCCGAATAACAGAATACAGTTGACCAGTATATAAAGCTAAAAACAAACCCTGACCGACACCGATTAAGGTAGTTAAAAAAATGACTGAAAAAGCAGGATGCATAAAATACTCTCTTTATAAAATTGCCAGGTAATACATCACCAGCTCATCACATCGTCTAATGTTTGTTCATCATCATCCGGCATGGGTAACTTACGTTCTTTATTAAGCGGATTATCAACCCGGGTTAGCTCATCGTGATGGATGGTGATATTGGCTTTTCTGCGTGGCAAATAATGGTTTGCCGGTTTTGTACCCCACTCTGGCATTAACTGATAACCTCCGTTGTCACGAATCTGCTCCGATACGATTGAATCTGGGTCGTTCACATCACCAAACAAACGCGCACTGGTCGGGCAAGCTAATACACAGGCGGGTTTGCGTTCAGTTTCCGGCAGGGTTTCATCATAAATACGGTCAATACATAAGGTGCATTTTTTCATCACCTTCTGGTTTTCATCAATTTCGCGTGCGCCATAAGGACAGGCCCATGAACAATATTTGCAGCCAATGCATTTATCGTAATCGACCAATACTATGCCGTCTTGCTCACGTTTGTAACTGGCACCGGTCGGGCAAACCGGTACGCAGGGTGGTTCTTCACAATGCAAACAGCTTTTTGGAAAGTGAACGGTTTGGGTGTTGGGGTATTCACCTATTTCAAAAGTTTGTACACGATTAAAAAAAGTGCCGGTGGGGTCTTTATCGTAAGGGTTATAGTCCGACATAAAACCAGCCGTACCTGAAGTATTCCACTCTTTACAACTGGTGACACAGGCGTGACACCCTACGCAGACATTCAGGTCAATAACTAAAGCAAGTTGAGTCATGATTGTTTCACCCTGGCTTTAGATTTTGACCCGGCAAAATATTTCAACCAGCGTCCACTGATAAATTTATTACGTTTGTTGACGCCCGGTGTTTTTGCGCCCGCATTAAATTGAGGGAAGGATTCTTCGCTTTCCCCCTTCTGTGCCGGGTAAATTTTCACCCGCACGTCATACCAGCCAGCCTGCCCGGTGACCGGGTCAGAATTAGATAGATGTTCACCAGCTTTACTGGCAGGCAGTTCTTCGCTGATTAAATGATTTAGCAAAAAACCTTTTTGTGATTCATTGGCTTTCTTGCTTAAACCCCAGGTAGCTTTGGCTTTGCCAATGGCGTTCCATGTCCACACTGTGCCAGGTTCAACGGCTTCGGAGTGGCGACACATACAACGTATTTTTCCGTGCATGGATTCGACCCACATCCATGCTCCATCTTTTATGCCAGCGGTTTTAGCGGTTTTAGTGTTCACATGCAAATAATTGTGTGTGTGTATCTGGCGCAACCAGGCATTTTGTGAATCCCAGGAATGATACATTGCCATCGGTCTTTGAGTGATGGCGTTTAATGGGTATTTGCGTAAATCAGTCTGTTGCGCTTCCAGTGTGTCAGAATAAAATGGCAGCGGGTCAAAATGAGTTTCGATGCGTTCACGCAAATGATCCGGTGGTTGTTTACCATTGGTTTTGCCCTGTGCAGCAAGGCGGAATTTTTGTAATACTTCACTATAGATATGAATATTTATCGGCTCGGCATAACGTGTAAGGCTATGACGTTTCGCCCATTCCAGATAACCCTGATTCCAGTTACGCATATACTGGTAGGATTTGGGTAGTTCATACTGGAATACACAGTTATTTTTTTCGTACATTTCCCACTGGTTCGGGTTAGGCTCGCCCTTCATGAATTTTTCACCGCCCTTACCGCGCCAGCCAGCAAGAAAACCAATGCCGGAGTTTGGTGCGGTTTCGTAATTAATCACAAAGTCCGGGTAATCGCGGTATTTGCGCTCGCCTTTTTCATTGATAAACACGGGTAACTTTAGTCTCGAACCTAATTCAATAATTACTTCCTGAAAAGGTTTGCACTCACCAGTCGGTGGTAATACCGGAATACGCACCGAGTCAACCGGGCCATCAAACTCGGAAATAGGGCGATCCAGCATCGACATCACATCGTGCCGCTCCAGATAGGTGGTATCGGGCAGCACTAAATCAGCAAATGCCACCATTTCAGACTCAAATGCATCACAAACGATTAAAAAAGGAATTTTATATTCGCCGTTGTCGTCTTTATCGTTCAGCATGTCACGCACACTTTGTGTGTTCATGGTCGAATTCCATGCCATGTTGGACATAAAAATCATCATGGTATCAATCGAATACGGATCACCGCGCCAGGCATTGGTAATGGCATTTTGCATTAA
>CAZYCY010000170.1:0-2255 GCA_964646145.1 uncultured Thiotrichaceae bacterium | reverse complement strand
AAATTCACGATCGTACAGACCTTGTTTGATTATTTCATTAATAATGGACAGAAATAAAGCGCCATCTGTACCGGGTTTAATCGGTACCCACTCATCGGCAATGCCTGCATAACCACTACGCACCGGGTTTATCGCGATAAACTTGCCACCCTTGCGTTTAAAATCAGCCAGGGCAATTTTCATCGGGTTGGAATGGTGGTCTTCAGCGGTTCCAATCATAATGAACAGTTTTGAGCGTTCCAGATCCGGACCACCGAACTCCCAGAAAGAACCACCGATGGTGTAAATCATACCGGCGGCCATATTCACCGAACATAAACCACCATGTGCAGCATAATTTGGTGTGCCAAATTGTTTCGCAAATAAGCCGGTTAAGGCTTGCATCTGGTCGCGACCGGTAAACAAGGCAAACTGTTTCGGGTCTGTGGCACGAATATTGGCGAGGCGTTGTTCCATAACAGAAAACGCCTTTTCCCAGGATATTTCGACAAAGTCATTGTCGCCGCGATTACTGCCGGGTTTGCGCATTAAGGGTTTGGTCAGGCGGGCAGGAGAATACTGCTTCATAATACCCGATGCCCCTTTGGCACAAATCACACCTTTATTTAATGGATGATCCGGATTCCCCTGAATATAACGCAGCTCGCCATCACGCAAAGTTACACGAATGCCACAACGGCAGGCGCACATATAGCAGGTGGTGTTTTTAGTCTCGATACGACTGTTTTCGTCAGTCATCTTAGAGGTCGGATTGTGTACCGGTTGAGACATGGTTTTTCCAGGGTGTAATTGAAAGGGCTACTAGTGTAGTGTATTCAATACACTACACTAGCTGGTCAGGCAAATATAAGCCGCGTACTGTACTTGAATTGGTAATGTCTGGCTAATTAACATAATTGAATTAGCCATAAAATATCCTTATAGCCTAATATAGACTGAGCTTATGACCTGCGTTTATTTTAAGGTGTGAAATGAATGGGCTTTATGTTTTTTTATTTGCGAATGCATGAATACCCCACACAAGAATTATGCCGATCACTACCATGATACCAGCGTAGGTATGGGTGATTGTCCAGAGTTCTGGCCAATGTGGCGTAGTAGAAATCAGGCGTTCTTTTTCTCTAACCGTAATATAAACACGGGTTTGAAAAGGCCAGATTAACCATAAAGAACCTATTAAAATGCCAATAATTATCGATAAAGTATTTTTATAGTAATGATGAAGTAACCACACAAGTACACGGCTGAACAACATCAGACCAACAACAGCGCCAGCGGCAAAGGGTATAATCACTGTTAAATTAAAATGACCAATGGCATTAAAGATATAAGCATACTTTCCCAGTAGTAATAAAATGAATGAGCCGGATATACCAGGTAGAATCATTGCACAAATAGCAATAGCACCGGCAAGAAAAATAAACCAGCTATCATTTGGTGTTTCTTTTGGTACCAGGTTAACAACAATAAGCGCTAAAGTAATACCAATTAGCAAAAACAGCCAAGCTGAGGTTTTAATGCCTTTTATTTCTTCTATTAAAACGAAAATAGAGGCCAGAATTAGACCAAAAAATAAACCATAAATAATTTCAGGGTCGGTGTGGATAAGCACAGGAATGGGTACTATCCGGGTAAAAAATGCTAATGCTGTAGCAATACCAGTAAACAAACTTAATAAAAAGACAATATCAGTATGCTTGATGGCAGCAGAAAACTCACCCCGCAGCAACATCTTTAAAACAGCAAGATCAAATGAGCGAATCGCCTCCAAAAGGCGTGTGTATATGCCCAGAATAAACGCCATGGTGCCACCACTGACACCGGGAACAACATCCGCAGCCCCCATGCAAAAACCTTTAAGGATGATAATTAGCTTGTTTTTTATATGTGAGATCATGGGTATGGTTTTTGATGCAAAAAAGAGGCAGTGTGAGTTGATTTTACAGTGTTCTAAGATAAAAAAAGCAAAATATGAAGTGAATTCAAGCGCCATTATCACTGGTCAGTTTTCATTTTATCTAAATCATCACCCCGTTTTAGCTCTCCCTTAAATTATTTAATTTCTTTTTGGTTTTTAACCTCGTAATGTGCGGTACATCAAACATTATGCTATCAGCAATTTTAATATTCATTATCATGCCTACACCCTTGTGTATAAATACCTTTTCATATACACGCTAATAATGTTAAATAATGAACATAACTACTCAGCGTATTATCCAGGTAAGGTAACTTCTCAATAACCCGTGGCAATC
>CAZYCY010000169.1:2555-5646 GCA_964646145.1 uncultured Thiotrichaceae bacterium | reverse complement strand
CGTCTGATGGATATGTTATGGGATATCCAGAAGCAGGAAGGTCATATACCTGACGAGGCGGTTAGCTTGTTGGCTGAAGGGCTTAACTTGTCCAGTGATGATATTCTGGAGACGCTCAGTTTTTATCATTTCTTCTGTTCTGAACCCTTTGGCAAACACAAGGTTTATCTTGCCAATACTGTGATTGCCAAAATGAATGGCTATGACGAAGTTCGTATCGCGCTGGAGCAGGCAGCGGGTTGCTCATTTGGTGAAGTCAATGATTCTGGTCTAATTGGACTGGGTGACGTCAATTGTATCGGGTTAAGCGATCAGGAACCTGCGATGATGGTTGATGACGTGGTGTTTACCCGCTTAACCGCTGAAAAAGCAACGACTATTATCAAACAGCTTAAACAGGGCAAAACAGCTGCTGAGATAGCCTGCCCTGACGATCATTCAAGCACCAGCCTGGCCTATGTCGAAGCGATTGTTGATGCCAATATTCAACATAAAGGCAGCGTATTTTTTGAGCAAGGAAGAGACTACAGAGGCATATTAAAAAAATGTCTGACTAATCTGCCGATAGAAATTATAGAACAAGTCTCCTATTCTGAATTGCGCGGACGAGGTGGTGCTGGTTTTCCCACAGGTCTGAAGTGGCGTTTTGGTGAAGAGGCGGAGGGTGAAGAAAAATATATCATCTGCAATGCCGATGAAGGCGAACCGGGTGCCTTCAAGGATCGTGTTCTGCTCACCCGCTCACCCAGGGACGTATTGCTGGGCATGATTATTGCCGGATACGCAGTAGGTGCTGGTAACGGCATCATCTATTTACGGGCTGAATACAGCTACTTGAAAGATTATCTGCAACAGCAAATTCAGGATTTTCGTGATAATGGGTTACTCGGCAAAAAAATTCTGGGCACGGAGTTTGATTTTGATATTCGTATCCAGATGGGCGCCGGTGCGTATGTCTGTGGTGAGGAAACCGCATTGATTGAATCCTGTGAAGGCAAGCGTGGCACGCCACGTATAAAACCGCCATATCCTATCCAGCAAGGTTATCTGGGCATGCCGACCAGTGTTGACAATGTTGAGACTTTTGCCTGTGTCAGCCAAATCATGGAAAAAGGCGGGCACTGGTTCAGCGAAATGGGCACCAGTGATTCAACAGGAACGCGCCTGCTAAGTGTCTCTGGTGACTGTGACAAGCCGGGTATTTATGAGATTGAATGGGGTATTAGCCTCAATGAAGTGCTGACCATGGTCGGTGCAAAAGATGCCAAAGCGGTACAGGTCAGTGGCCCATCGGGTGAATGCGTCTCGGTTGAAAAAGAGGGTGAACGTAAATTTTGTTATAACGACCTGTCCTGTAATGGTTCTTTAATGATCTTCGATAATACGCGCGACTTGTTACCTGTGGTTAAAGACTTCATGGAATTTTTTGTTGATGAGTCCTGTGGTATATGTACTCCCTGTCGCGCGGGTAATGTGGACTTACTGAATAAGGTTGAACGTATTATTGCCGGTCGAGCCTGCCAGCAGGATCTGGATGATTGTGTTAGCTGGGGTGCCTTACTCAAGGCAACCAGCCGTTGTGGCCTTGGCGCGACATCGCCCAAACCGATACTCACCACGCTGGAAAAATTCCCGGATATATACAATAACAGGCTGATAAAGCAGAAGGGGGCATTATTGCCTTCATTTGATATTAATGCGGCATTGTCTGCACATGAGCGGTCTTATAAAACCTTAGTGAAGGAGGTGGAGTAATGAATATAAGTCTAAGCCTTGATGGCATAGCGGTTACTGCGCAACAAGGTAGCAAACTGCTTGATGTCGCTGCTGAAAATGGTATTTATATTCCTGCCTTGTGTTACAGTCCTGGTAGACACTGTCTGGGCACCTGTCGTGCCTGTTCGGTTAGAGTTAACGGCACTATCATGGCTTCCTGTACCGTGCCTGTGGCTGCAGGCATGCAGGTTGAGATTAATGAAGCTGTGGTTACCGATATGCGTAAATCTCTGGTGGAATTATTATTCTCAGAAGGCAATCATAACTGCCCTAGTTGTGAAAAAAGTGGACGCTGTGAACTGCAAGCAACAGCTTATGAGGTGGGTATGATGGTATCACGTTTTCCTTATCGTTTTATTCCTCGCAAGGTAGATCATGCCTCTAAAACGATTTGGCTGGAACGTGATCGCTGTATTTTCTGCCAACGTTGCGTTGAGTTTGTGCGTGATAAAAACACCGGCAAAAAAATCTTCAGCATTAGCAACCGGGGCTCGAAAGCCCGTATCGAGATTGATGTCGAATTGGTTAATATGATGTCACCCCAACAAGTGACTGAGGCGGCTGAACTGTGTCCTGTGGGTTGCATTATTGAAAAAGGTTTGGGCTACAACGATGCCATTGGCAAACGTAAGTTTGAAGTTAAATCCATTAGACAGCGGGCATTAGAGAGACAGCACCAATGAGCCATGCAAATAAAAACCAAATATTTTCTCACCAGCTGCCGACAACACCACTGGATCCTGAAACGCAGGCAATAAGAGATGCAAAAATACAAGTTGCCATGATCGGCTTTTGTGGCTGCTGGGGTTGCACCTTATCCTTTCTTGATATGGACGAAGCACTGCTGGGGTTGCTGGATAAAGTCAATATTACCCGTTCCTCGATAACAGATACCAAGCGTATACCAGGGCGTATGGCTCTGGGGTTTATAGAGGGAGGCATTGCCAGTAGTGAAAACATAGAAGTGCTGGAAGAATACCGGGAGCATTGCGACATTTTAATTTCCGTTGGCGCTTGCGCTATATGGGGCGGCGTGCCTGCCATGCGCAATCTCGTGCCATTGGAGGAATGTTTTAAAGAAGCCTATATTGACTCACCCACCGCAGTACCCGGTGCAAAGAAGATTATTCCATTTCATGAGGATATTCCCAGGATAACAAACCGTGTCTACCCCGTGCATGAAGTGGTCAAAATAGATTATTTTATTCCGGGCTGCCCGCCTGACGGTGGCGCTATTTTTAAAGTGCTGGATGATCTGATCCATGGGCGTGAAGTTTACCTGCCCACATCGATAAATCGCTACGACTAGCTGGGG
>CAZYCY010000169.1:0-2455 GCA_964646145.1 uncultured Thiotrichaceae bacterium | reverse complement strand
GCTGAAAAAATGCGACGCCTGGGACATTATGGGCAACAACTGCAGTCGCATGTTACTGCCTATTTTTACTTGATTGTACCGGAAATGTTGTTTGGTATGGATGCGCCACCTGAGAAACGCAACGTAATGGGACTGGTTGAGGCCGACCCTGATCTGGTGAAACGAGTTGTCGCCTTGCGTAAATGGGGGCAGGAAGTGATTGTGGCAGTACTGGGTAAGCGCATGCACGGTATAAACTCAGTGCCTGGTGGCGTTAACCAGAATCTTGCTATTGCGGCAAGGGATCGCTTGTTAAATGGGGAAGATGGACTAATTTCAATGGCTGAAGTCATTGAGTTTGCTCAAGATGGTTTAAACCTTTTCTATGATTTTCATGAAAAAAATCGTAAGCAGGTAGATACATTTGCCAACGTGCCAGCACTCAATATGTGCCTGGTAGATGATGACGGTAATGTTGATTATTACCATGGCAAAATGCGTATTGTGGACAAACATAAAAACATCGTCAGGGAACTGAATTACCACGATTATCTTGATCATTTTTCAGAAGCGACAGAAGCATGGAGCTATATGAAATTTCCCTTCCTTAAAGACCTGGGCAGAGAAAAAGGCTCGGTCAGAGTGGGGCCTTTAGGACGGCTTAATGTTACTCAAAGCTATTCTGACTCAACACCGTTAGCCAAGGCTGCATTAGAGCGTTTCCACGATTACACCGGGGACAAGGCAAATGATATGACCTTGCACACCAACTGGGCAAGGGCGATAGAAATATTACATTCTGCCGAACTTGTTAAAGAGCTGCTTAATGACCCTGATCTGCAAAAAGATCAGCTTGTTATTGCCCCCCCGGAAGGCGCGTGGACTGGCGAAGGTGTTGGTGTGGTTGAAGCCCCTCGCGGTACATTGTTACATCATTACCGCGCCAATGAAGAAGGCAATATTACCTTTGCCAATTTAATCGTGGCAACCACACAAAACAATACCGTTATAAATCGTTCAATACGTTCTGTTGCTGAAGATTATCTGGCTGGCAAGGCTGAAATCACCGAAGGCATGATGAATGCCATTGAAGTCAGTATTCGCGCCTATGATCCATGCCTTAGTTGCGCCACGCATGCAGCAGGACAAATGCCTTTAGTTGTCTCAGTATTTAATGCAAAGGGTAAACTGGTCAATGAATTTGTCCGCTAGCAATATCGCCACCTCACTTGCCGACTACAATAATGCGGATAGCCTGATTTATGGCATTGGCAATATTGGTCGGCAGGATGATGGTTTAGGCTGGGCGTTCATCGACTGGCTGGAAGCCGAGTCGATTTGCGCAAAAGCAGAACTCATGCGGCATTACCAGTTACACCTCGAAGATGCCGATCTGATTAGCTATAAAAAACAGGTGTTGTTTGTGGATGCCACCAAAGTCCCTGCTGTTAACGCCTTTCATCTGGAAAAGATAGAACCAAAGATGGACTTTAGCTTTAGCTCACATGCTATTTCTATTCCTGCCATATTGGCTACTTGCAAGACCTGTTTTGATTATGTACCAGAAGTTCATTTCCTGACTATTAAAGGTTATAAATGGGAACTTCAACAGGGTCTAACAGAAAAAGCAAAACAGAATCTGGCTATCGCCACTACCTGTTTTAAACAAAAATATAATATATATTCTTCGTACTCAAGAATGCCCGTTTAGAGTGCGTAGGTTTTTGCGAAGAGCAAGGCGCGATTATTATTAAATATTCTCGCAGTGAGTGAGCTATTGCAAGGCTTTGCAACGTAGCTACTCCATCCTTTGGTTCGTAAACGCCACATCCATGTGGCACTGCTCACAAAAAGATGCGTACTCTAAACGGGCATTCTTGAGTACGAAGAGTATATCTACCAGGAGTTGCTGATGAATAAAACCGCCAGCACCGGCATCGCCGCTGTAATGATTTGAAAAAATGACATGAATCTCCGTAACTACTCAGCTAACCCCTGAAAACTACCAGCTCTGCATTAAAAAATGCTCATTTGCACATGTGAATTCATAATTATGCCAAGGATAGATGGTATTTCGCAAAGAGCCATGGAAGGCTGTGCAATTCTCGTCTTAATCTGACGATCTTCGGGGTCAATCTAAGCAGTTATTAATCATTGCATGTAACTACTCAGCGTATTATCCAGGTAAGGATGTAGGTTATTGATTTCTCCGTCCTTTGGTTCGTGAACGGCACATCCTTGTGCCACTACTCAGGCATCTGCAACATGGATGTTGCAGTAGAGCGCCAAGTAAGCAAACATGGGGACGTATTTACAGCGTCCTTAAAAATCAATAACCTGCGTCCTTTTCCAAAATTACGCTGAGTAGTTACCATTGCATAAATATTCGCCATCGATTTTATGTTTTTTCTAAACCACACAGCATATTACCCGGAACCGCTATGTCGATGCGCTTTGGAAGCTCCAGATCCAGCCC
>CAZYCY010000168.1:0-5649 GCA_964646145.1 uncultured Thiotrichaceae bacterium | reverse complement strand
AACACATGGATGTGTTGGTTACGAACCAAAGGACGGAGTTAATAGAGGTGCCCTAGAGAGTAGTTATATTTCCCGTACTATAAAAGGGGCACTCTCATGTGCAAGGGGTAGGCAAATACTTAATCACTAAATAATAACTTACCATTAATGATTGTGTGTTTAACCTTACCCTGAAAACTCCAGCCCAGAAATGGTGTGTTTTTACCACAGCTGTTGATGACATCAGTGCTTAATTGCCAGTCTTCACTTTCATCAAAAATACAAATGTCTGCCTTGCTACCAATGGACAAGGTACCAGCATCAATGCCTAATATATTAGCCGGTGAACAGGTGATTTTATCAATGACATCGCTAATCTCCATGGATGCCTGCTGTGAAAGACGCAGGCATAATGGCAGTAATGTTTCCAGTGATGATATACCCGCTTCAGTGCTGGCAAAAGGGGATTGTTTGGCGTCAACATCGTGCGGCTGGTGATCTGAGCAAATAGCATCAATGGTACCGTTGCTTACGGCATTTTGTAGTGCCTCCATATCCCGTTGTGTGCGCAGTGGCGGAGTTACATGGCAGGCACTGTTGAAACTGCTGATGTCGAGTTCGGTGAGGTGTAACTGATGGGCGCTAACATCGGCAGTGATGGGCAGCTGTTCATTTTTTGCGCGGGCGATCATTTCTGCTCCCTGTGCGCTTGATAAGCGACCGAAATGTGCGCTGACACCCGTTTCCGCAACCAGCTCCAGCGCGCGCGCGATGGCGATGGTTTCCGCAGAAACCGGTATGCCTTTTAAGCCCAGGCGGGTGGCAATTTTACCTTCATGGGCGCACCCCCCCATGCTTAGCCAATGTTCATCAGGTTCAATAAAAACGCGCATATCAAACGTTGCCGCGTAGGCAAAAGCACGTTTAAGTATCAGTGAATTTTCAATCGGTTTGCGTGTGTTGCTTAGGCCTACACAACCTGCCTGTTTTAAGGCATAAATTTCACTTAAATGCTCACCACGTAACCCTGCAGTTAATGCACCGAGGGTGACTACTTTGCTGTGAGCAGCATTGACCGTTTTCTGATTAATTAGCTCGACAACGGCAGGTTCATCAATTACCGGGTCGGTGTCGGGCGGGCAGCATAAAGTGGTAATGCCTGCCCTGGTTGCGGCAATGACTTCACTGTTAATGGTGGCCTTGTTTTCCTGCCCCGGTTCACGCAAACGCGCGCAGCAATCAACCAGCCCGGGGGTGATGGTTAGCCCGCTGGCATCAATGGTTTGAGTGTTGTGGTTTACCTCGATGCTGCTGGTTGCCTCGATAGCGGCAATTTTCCCATTGATGATATGAAGGTCAGCGAGTTTGTTTATATTATTTTCCGGGTCAATTAATCTCCCGTTTTTTATCAGAATGTTACTCATGTGTCTGATTGCCTCATCATGGCTTGGCGATGTAGTCGTTTTGTGTATTGTTATTGCTTTCCGGCTCCCTGCCGAGAACCATGGTCATTACTGCCATGCGTACCGAAATGCCATAAGACACCTGGTCGAGTATTACTGAGCGTGAACCATCGGCTACCTGTGAGTCAATTTCAACGCCGCGATTAATGGGACCTGGATGCATAACGATAGCGTCACTTTTTGCAGCTTTTAAACGATCTTCTGTCAAACCGTAGAGCTGAAAGTATTCCTGTTCGCTGGGTAGTAGCGCACCTTGCATGCGTTCTTTTTGCAAGCGCAGCATGATGACCACATCAGCATTTTTAATACCAGCCTGTAAGTCATGGAATACACTCACCCCCATGCTTTGTACGTCAACTGGCAGTAATGTTTTTGGCGCAATGACGCGAATATCGCCAGTGTTTAAAGTGTTGAGCGCATGTATTTGCGAACGAGCCACGCGAGAATGTAAAATGTCACCGACAATGGCGACACGAAGGTTAGCAAAGTCTGCACCCTTGTTTCTGCGAATGGTAAACATGTCCAGCATCGCCTGGGTTGGATGCGCATGGTTACCATCACCGGCATTAATAACGCTGATGTTTGGCGCCACATTGTTGGCGATGTAATGGGAGGCACCAGAGTCAGCATGACGTACCACAAACATGTCGCAATGCATGGCCTGAATATTTCGTAGAGTATCAAGCAGGGTTTCACCTTTGGATGTTGCCGAGGTTCTAATGTTAATGTTTAAAACATCGGCAGAGAGGCGTTTTGCGGCTAACTCAAAAGTGGTAAGGGTTCTTGTGCTGTTCTCAAAGAATAAGTTGACGATGGTTTTACCACGTAGTAGCGGTACTTTTTTTACGCTCTTTTTATTGATGTCGGCAAAGCTTTCAGCAGTATCGAGAATTTGCCTGAGTATTTCTGTACCCAGTCCTTCGGTAGTAAGAAAATGCTTTAAACGACCTTTTTTATCTAATTGAATATTCCAGGCATCGTGTCCGATTAAAGAATTTGTGGGTTTCGTTGCCTTGTTAACCATTAGTGCCATTATGTTGTAATTTGAAAGCCAGTGGTTCAGGACCAGTTAGTTTAATGTGTTCGCTTTCGCTTAAAGCAAGATGAACGCCGGCTATATCAGCTTGAAGCGGCAGTTCACGACCGCTACGGTCACACAGCACAAGCAGAGTAATGCTGGCTGGGCGACCGTAATCAAACAGTTCATTCATGGCAGCTCTTACCGTGCGCCCGGTATGTAATACATCATCAACCAGAATGATATGGCGACCGTCAACATCAGGGGGCAATTGTGATGGTTTGACCTTTGGGTTTATGCCGATGCGAGAGAAGTCATCCCGGTAGAAGCTGATGTCGAGAGTAGCCATTGGGTCGGCAAAAACGGGTTTGTTGATGTTAAGCAGGTGGTGGAGTTTTGTGGCGACCCAGACGCCGCCTGTCTGGATACCAACCATTAATGGATTGTCGATTGCTTTATTCTCAAGCAACGCCTGTGTCTTAGTTGCAAGTTGTGCCAGAAGTTCATCTGGAGTGGCCAGTGGTTGCATGTGATTGCCTTATGTTTGTGTGCTTTGCAGGTTAAGCCAGTGCTGCACAATAATTGCCGCTGCCATTTTATCAATCTGGTGTTTATTACGCTCATTTATTTTAACATTTTGTTTGAGCATTGCCTCGGCCTGTTGTGAACTCAATGCTTCATTAACTTCAAATACAGGCAGTTTAAATCTATTCTCCAGTTCATAACAAAATTGTCTGGCAGCTGCAGTCATTTTGTTTTCGCTGCCGTCAGTGTGATAGGGCATGCCAACAACTAATGCCTGCGGTTTCCATTGCAAGATCTCGGCTTTAATTGCTGACCAGTCCGGGTTGCCATCAATCTGGCTGATGGTGGTACAGGGTGTGGCAGAAGAAGTGATGGTTTGACCGGTGGCAATACCAATACGCTTTTTGCCGTAATCGAAACCTAAAACACTGGTAATTTTCATGGTGTTGAAGTTGAAGAAGAGTAAAACCTAAATCCTGTAAGCGCTCGCACACATTATAGCGCAAGCTCTTACTCTACGAATCAATATTTTGCACTCTATATGCACGATCACTTACAGGATTTAGGTAAAAATATTTGTAACTACTCAGCGTAATTTTAGAAAAGGACGCAAGTTATTGATTTCTCCATCCTTTGGTTCGTGAACGGCACATCCTTGTGCCACTACTCAGGACGCTGTAAATACGTCCATGTACGCTCTACTGCAACATCCATGTTGCAGATGCCTGAAAAATCAATAACCTGCGTCTTTATCCGGATAATACGCTGAGTAGTTACAAATATTTTTTATGTTGCCGAATAATAATCAGGCATGCCCGGCATCGCTACTCAGCAAAGATAGATCAACACCAATTAAATTGGCTGCTGCTTTCCAGCGTTGTTCTACCGGTGTGGTAAAGATAATTTGCTCATCTGCTGGGCAACTTAGCCAGGTATTGTTTGCCATTTCATTATCCAGTTGACCGGCAGCCCAGCCGGCATAACCTAATGCCACAATGCTGTTTTCAGGACCTTTGCTTTGTACGATTGCCTGCAGAATATCTTTTGATGTGGTCAAGGTAACCTTGTCGTTGATCTTTAGGCTTGACTGCCAGTTGCCTGACGGTCGGTGAAGAATAAAACCTCGTCCCTGGTCAACCGGGCCGCCTATGAACACTGGCTGCTTATCGTTGTAATCATCACAGGTTTCAACAGCCATTTCAGTCGTGATTTGCTTTAGAGTCAGGTTTGTTTGCTGATTAATAATAATACCGAAACTGCCGTTTTCGTCATGTTCGCAGATGTAGGTGACTGCCTGATTAAAGAAGCCGTCATTAAGTGAAGGCATGGCAATAAGAAAGTGTCCAGTCAGGTTATCACCGGATGGCGTGTCGTTGGATTGTGTTTTTGTAGTCACAAGTATTCGGCTTTAAGTTTTAGTGTGTATAAATACGACTGTTATTTGAAAATTCCCAGCTGCGGGTAATGTGTATGACATCTGCTTGCTGACGAAGTTTTTTCGGAAAAGCAGAAAAAGGCGCCGCTAGCTGTACAATGCGTTTTGCTGCATCATCAAGAACCTGGTGACCCGAGGACTGACGTAAGTCTATTTTTAGTAATTTTCCGTCAGCGCGTATCATAACATCGAGAATTAAAGTGCCGCTCAGCTTTTCTCGTCTGGCCTGATCCGGATAATTGAGGTTGCCTACGCGCTCTACACGATTTATCCATTCGTGCATATATTTGGCCGGAGCAAATGCTTTAGTACTTGAATTTAAGTAGAGAGTTTTATTAATGCTTGCCTGTTGTTCGATAGTGCGGCTGATTTCGGCAGCCAGTGGTGCTGCCAGTGAGTTTTTGTTGGCATTGAATTCATTTATTGTGTGGCTGTCTTCAGATTTCGCTAAATGCTGCTGAGTATTGATGAAGTGACTGGCATTATCTTGTGTGAGCAGGGTTAACTGCTCGTCATGTTGTTGACTTTGATTTTGTTGTGCTTCGCTTTGTTTGGAGATGCCAGGCTGCTCGGATAAAGTGGCAGCACTGAATAGCTCTCTGGGTCTGGTTTTTTGGTTTGCATTGCCGCCACCCTGTTGTGATATTTGTGCCAGATAATCAGCATCTTTAACCTCATCGGGCGCTTGGGTCTGCACCAGAATAATATCGAGAGCAGGCGAGGCTTTGCTGTCAGCGGGGGGGGCGACGCTGAAGGTGATACCTAAAATAACCATGCCATGAAATATGCAGGCAAGAAAAAAGGTCATGCCAAAGCGATCGTTATTGGTAATTTTTGCCTGAATTGTCCTGCGTTTTTTCATCTATAGCTTTCTTATGATAATTGGGTATAAAAATGAGAAGTCTTCACCATGGGGAAATGTTTAATCCCACAGTTGTTATGACTGGCGGCAGTGGTATCCTCTTTATCTGATTTAGTAGTATCTGTAGAATAAAATTTCTCCTTCTGATTCAGGTATGGTCCTCAACTACCTATATTGTAGACCTCATGTTTCAAAAAAACATGAGAAAGTCCATGCAATGCACTATCGTACCCTAATGACCATAAGTTTAGCAAAAAAACCACCAAGTCTACTGCGTTTCTAAATCAAAAAAACAATTTAGCAAATGTTCAATCACCAGCTATCGTTTCAAAATCCGCAGTGTTTATCAAAAAATTGTCATTACCGT
>CAZYCY010000167.1:1950-5665 GCA_964646145.1 uncultured Thiotrichaceae bacterium | reverse complement strand
TTAAGAATGACACTGTCTGAAGCAATGTAGTAATCCATAACAGCTATAATAATATCTATAAATAATGAAAACATCAATAATAGATAAATATATGCCTATTTATTGAAATGTCAAGATAAAGTGTTTTTAATCGCTATAATATTAACTACTATATATACTATTATTAAATAATAGCTATTATTTTATATGTTATTTCTTAGCGTGACTGTCTAATCTGACCCCAATGCCAGTAAGTTAAGCAATAACGCCCGTCATTCCGTCATGTTTATAGACGGAATCCATCGGTCGGTAAATACAATGCCTGTTATATCAGGCTCTAGCAGCCATGGATTCCCGCTAAAACCATGCGGGAATGACGGCAAAAGTCTTAATTTACTGGCATTGAATCTGACCATCAGTGTTCAATATTGAACAGGGCAGTGCCTACGCTCAAGGTGCGCGCCCATTTTGCAGGAAAATCGACGCCCGAAGTGGCAACTGTTTTTTCGACTGGAAGTCCATTTTGGGCACATAGGGCTTGTCAAGAAATAACTTGATCATCTTGCTTGCCTATCCTTCCGTCTTCTGCGTTGCTGAAAATGGTTACATACAGCGAGTATGCGCCCATTTCAGCGTCTTGAATACGAAACGATATTCGGCGCAATACGATCAAGTTATTTATTGACAAACCCTTAGTAGCGAGTCAGATGAAAAGGACAGCATGGCAGTGTTGCTTTACTGGCTTCAGACATAAGCAGCAGGAAATAGTAAACTTTAGTTGTTATGAATAATGCCCGATTATATTATATTAAACATCAGGGAGAGAATGAGCTGACGGACATAGCTGCGGCACGGGTGAAGCAATGGCTGTCGCTGTTATCGAGGCAAAAGCAGGCTTCCATTCAGCGCTTATTGCATTATCCGAATCGTATAACGTCATTGCTTGGGCTGCGCTTACTCAGCCTGTGCGCACAGGACGAAGGCATTCGAAGCTTTAAACTAAATGATGTGCAATATCCAGATAAAGGAAAACCCTTCTGGAAGAGTGATAATGATTGTTTTGATTTTAATATTTCACATTCAGGCAATTTTATACTGATAATAACCAGTAAGACATTAAAAGTAGGTGTGGACGTTGAAGCGATCAGGAAGTTAAAATATTTAAATTTTAAAATGGTGCTGTCAGCGGATGAGTTGCTTGAGATAAAGCAGACACCGTTGTGTTTTTTTGATTTGTGGTCAAAAAAAGAAGCGGTTGTTAAGGCTGCAGACACCATTGGTCTGGCACGTATGCGTGATGTTAGTTTAAACGAAGACATAGCTATACTAGATGAAGCACAGTGGTTTTTAAAAAACATAAAGCTGGATAATCAATACGCAATCAACATGGCCACATCTAAAATAGTTGATGATTTAATCGTAAAACAAATACGGCTAGAGGATCTTTGATTATCATGCCTCTGCATTTAACTCAGCATTATTATGAGGTAAATGCAGAGGCATGTTGATTATTAACCCGGTATAACAGCAGCCTGTACACAGCGTATAGTATGATATTCAAACATGCCATCAAGTGCATCGTAAGCTGGTTTTAATTTTCTCGTACCATCATCAACACTTAATAATGTTTCATGAATGAGCTTGATTTCGTGCTCATTTAAATCAATGACTTCATTGAGACTGAGTTCACCCTGCTCAATACAACTGGCAAGGTGTGTATAAACGGTTGCAGCTTTAATATTTCGCTGCTCGGCTATCGTTGCCACATTCAAGCCGCTACGAAACAATAACAGGCTTTCGCTGACGGTGTCTGTTGCGCCTTGCTTTTCATTGTTTACATGCTCGTTTATTACTTTTAAAAAGGCGGCTGCGTATTTTTCCAGTTTACTTTCGCCGACACCGTTGAGCTGTAAAAACTGTTGATTGTTGGTGGGCTGGCGCTCCATCATTTCAGACAAAGTGGCATCATGAAAAATAACAAATGGAGGCACATTACTTTCTTCTGCAATTTTTTTACGGCAGGCACGCAAGGCTTCCCATAATGTATTATTAGATGCCTTGTCAGTGTTGTATGATTTTCGTCCCTGGCGAGAGCTTTTTGCACGTTTTGTTTCTTTACGTAACAACAAGGTTTCTTCACCGCGTAAAACAGCACGGCAGGTTTCCGACAGACGCAAGCCACCATGACCTTCAACATCAACGCTAAGTAAATTTCGACTGATTAACTGACGGAAAATATTGCGCCATTGCTTCGCATCAAATTCATTGCCAATACCGTAAACGCTGAGTTTATGGTGACCGAATTGTTTTATACGTTCGCTATCTTTTCCGGTTAATACATCCGTCAGATAGTTAACGCCAAAACGTTGCCCAGTACGGTGCACACAGGAAAGCGCTTTTTGTGCAGCAACGCTGGCATCCCAGGTTTGTGCGGGAGTCAGACAATTGTCGCAGTTACCGCAGGCTTGTTTGAGTTCTTCATCAAAATAGTTGAGCAGCGCTTGCCGCCGGCAGGAGGTTATTTCAGTAAAGCCCAGCATGGCTTCCAGTTTATGATGCTCAATACGCTTGTACTGTTCCTCGGCGGTGGAGCTTGCCATCATTTGCTTGAGGGTAATCACATCCTGTAGACCGTAACTCATCCAGGCATTAGCGGGCAGACCGTCACGCCCTGCTCGTCCGGTTTCCTGGTAATAAGCTTCCATGCTTTTCGGTAAATTAAGGTGCCCCACAAAACGTACGTCAGGCTTGTCTATGCCCATACCAAAAGCAATGGTGGCAACAATAATAACACCGTCTTCATTTAGAAATCGCTGCTGGTTCTGTGCGCGAATGGCAGCAGGCAGACCAGCATGGTATGGCAATGCTGTAAACCCTTTTTCTGCTAACCACTGTGCGGTACTCTCGACTTTTTTACGCGATAGACAGTAAACAATGCCGCAATCATTTTCGTGTTCATTCTGAATGAAGCGTAACAATTCTGTTCTTGCATTGCCCTGTGCCTCGGTTATGCGATAACAGATATTAGGTCGATCAAAACTGGAAATGTATTCATTGGCATGGTTCAGCGCTAAACGGTGTTTAATTTCAGTACGCGTTTTTTCATCAGCGGTGGCGGTTAAGGCGATGCGCGGAACATCTGGAAACTGCTCATGTAATAAAGATAGCTGGATGTAGTCCGGGCGAAAATCATGCCCCCACTGCGATACGCAATGGGCTTCATCAATGGCAAAAAGCGAGATCTGCGCACGTCCCAGTAAATTCAGAAAAACACCGGTGGTCAGCCGCTCCGGGGCAACGTATAACATGTCCAGCTTGCCGCTGATTAAGTCCTGCTCAGTTTGTTGTGCGGTTTGTGCGTCCAGTGTTGAGTTCAGATAAGCGGCATTAATGCCCAGCTGGTTTAATGCGATGACCTGGTCATGCATGAGTGCGATAAGTGGCGATATGATAATGCCGACGCCTCGGCGCACCAGAGAAGGTATTTGATAACACAACGATTTGCCACCGCCAGTTGGCATAAGCACAACCGCATCACCACCATTGATTAATGTCTGGATGATTTCACTTTGTTGCAGGCGAAAGTCAGCATAACCAAAGGTGTTACGTAGATAATTGAGTGCAGCATCGTCCATGTCTGTTACTCCGTGGCTGAATTGGGTAAGGGCATCTCTGGTATCTCTCAAATATGGTAATTTAGCTAGCTACTATAGTTAGCTACTATAGTTAGCTACTA
>CAZYCY010000167.1:0-1850 GCA_964646145.1 uncultured Thiotrichaceae bacterium | reverse complement strand
TCAGAACACAAAGGGAGCTTGGGGCATCTAAAAACCTGGATTTTATGACTACACCACCCCGGATCGCAGAAATCCATCCAACGCCGAAAAACTTGTCTGGTACAAGTTTTCACGCAAGCCCCGAAAGGGTGAGTATCAAGGATGATACGAATAAATCAGGCAAAAAGATAGTTTTCAGAAGTGCCCATGAGATGTTAAGACCAGCTAGGAACTCTGATTAAATCAGGACAGTAAAATTGTACCCGTAAAAGAGGATAAAGGAAATAGAAAACCAGGCGAAGTTCTGATTAGGCAAGATTGTCTATGCTATTTTATTGAGCAGATAAAAATTCAGCAATAGGATATGATTTGTTTATGATGAAAAATTTGCATTGGGTTTTATTAATTATAGTATTCATTGCGCTCGTGCCGACGCCATCCTTTGCTCAAGTTGTCGCTTTAGATATGGATAAAAGTCTATACGAAAAACGTACAGGCTGGCTACCTTATTTGTTTGCAACCGATTCATTAGGCACCGCTGTCGGCATTTTTGGATTCACAGCTGGTGTTGCTCAACCACAAACCAGCTTGCTTGGAACGCTGTTTGCAACCAGCAATGATTCATTGCTGGCTTCCGGCGCATTCAGAAATTTTCGGTTATCACAGGACAGTCGTTTTTTGATGGATACCTTCGTCATGATTAATCATTTTACTGATAAACGTTTTTATGCTGGAAAAACATTACCTGATGATGATTTCGCGGGCTCAAACGATTCTAATAAAGACAGCTTTGCTACTGGTATTAGCAACGAATTTACATTGACGCTGAACTTCAAATATCGTTTACCCATTGGCAGTCTTAAATACAACCCAATCGCCGTTTATCGATTAAAAGAAGGACTTGTCAAAAGTGGTCCGAAAGCGGGCGAAAGCTGGGATCCAATTCGCTATGGACAAACCACAATTGGCGCAAAATTCTTTTACACAGACCGTGATTTAAATGATTTCGTATTCAATCAATTTAACGATACACCTGTTGAAGACACTCTCGAAGCCAGAACCAATGGCATTCAATTATGGCTTGAGCACAATAACACCGACTTCCCTCGTAACCCGCAAACGGGTAGCAGACAAAAACTAAGTATCTATCAAGATTTTGGCTGGTTCAACAGCGATAATAGCTGGCTCAATATTCAAGCTGATTTTTCTAAATATATAGATTTAGGCAGTTCTAACTGGTTTCGACAGAAGGTGCTTGCACTTAATTTTTGGACAGCAGACACGCTCAACTGGCAGCGTAATGCTGACGGCAGTGTTAACCACCAACCACCACCTGGTTATGGTTCTAAGTTAGGTGGGTTTGATCGTCTACGCAGTTATGCTAGTAATCGATTTCACGATAAGAGCGCGGTTCATTATATTGCCGAACTACGCTTAATTCCTGAAACACAACCACTACGTGACTTGCCCGTGCTTAAATATTTTGAAATTGACTGGTGGCAAATCGTTCCATTTATCGAAGCAGGTAGAGTTGGACCCCAATACAATACCGATTTATACGTGAAAAATTTAAAATGGAATGCTGGCGTTGGTATACGTATGATGGTCTACCGCCAGGTAGTCAGATTAGATATTGCTGTCGGTGAAGAAGGTGCTTCCGTCTGGGCAATGATCTCACAACCGTTTGCGCGGTAATTGTTTGAGGGCAAAGCCACCCATGTGGCACTATTAACCTGGCGGCCAAATAGCAAAAAGATGCGGGCTATAATATGGGGTATTTTCGAGTGCGAAGAGCATAGCCCATAAGAAAGGATGTTTAGGACTCAGGATCAAATAACTTACGAAACTTAACTTGCCTTTTTACTCCAGCT
>CAZYCY010000166.1:0-5675 GCA_964646145.1 uncultured Thiotrichaceae bacterium | reverse complement strand
TGGATGATGGATGCATACTTATCATGAGGTTGATGAATTATGAATGTCGATAAAGAATCAAAGGTCGCTATTTGTGGGTTGGGATGCCGTTTCCCAGGGGGCGCGAATACAGCAGACTTGTTTTGGGAAAATATTGCAGATTGTAAAAATGCAATAAGTAAAACCCCTCAAAATCGTTGGGAGGCAAAGCGATTTTATAATGTAAGAGATGCCGCATCAGGAAAGTCATATGTAAATAAAGGACATTTTATTGACTGGGATTATAAAGAATTTGATGCAGGATTTTTTAATTTTGCTCCTCGGGAAGTCGAATTTTATGATCCTCAGCAACGCTTGTTGCTGGAAGTGTCATGGGAAGCACTGGAAAATGCGGGAATAGATCCGACGACGTTGGCGGGTCAAGATGTTGGTGTTTATGTGGGTGGGTTTACTCTGGATCATATGCTCAATCAGTTGGGTAGCGGTGCACGGAGTGACATTGGCACACACAGTGCTTCTGGTGCCACATTAACTATGCTCTCCAATCGTCTCTCATATGCTTATGATCTACGTGGCCCCAGCATCTCTATCGATACGGCTTGTTCGTCTTCATTGGTCGCATTTTCATATGCGGTGAATGATATATGCAATGGTGTGTGTGAGATGGCTATTGTCGGAGGGGTAAACTTTATGTTACGTCCCGAATATCCAATCGCTATGTCAAAGGGTCAATTTCTGGCACGTGACGGTTTATCAAAAAGTTTTGATTCAAGAGCAGATGGTTATGGTCGCGGTGAAGGGGCTGGTGTTGTCATTCTAAAACCGCTCAAGCAGGCTTTGGCGGATAGTGATCACATTCTGGCGGTAGTTGATGCAGTGGGTGTCAATCAGGATGGTCGCACCAGTGGCATTACTGTTCCCAGTGCGGAATCTCAACAGGTTTTAATGGAGAAAGTGGTTTCCCGTGCCGCACTGACAGCACAAAGCATTCAGTATGTAGAAGCACATGGAACAGGCACGCCTGTGGGCGACCCTATAGAGGCAACTGCTATTTCTTCAGTTTATGGTCAACATCGTGATGATTTATGCAAAATTGGTTCTGTGAAGAGCAATATTGGGCACCTGGAAGCAGCGGCAGGTGTAGCTGGCATCATCAAAGTCTGCATGATGTTAAAACACAATAAAGTACCGCCTTTGGCGACATTGAAAGAACCAAATCCTAATATTCCCTTTGGTGAAAATGGTTTGACGCTGGCGACAGAATTAAGTCCGCTAGCAGGGAAAAGTGAAACCCGATGTGTTGCAATCAACTCTTTTGGTTATGGTGGCACTAATGCTCACGTTATATTGAGCTTACCAGAAAAAATAAACAGCGCGGCAAAGAAAAAGAAGAAGCGTAAAAAGGTGGTTGGTAACCAATCTTGCTGGTTGCTGCCAATTTCTGCACGTAGCCAAGGTGCGGTAAAAACTCTGGCTACAGACTATCTGCAATTGCTTCAAACGGGTAGCAAGCTTGATGATGTTATCTATTCAGCTGCGCGTAGACGTGGTCACCTGGAATACCGTCTTGCGCTGTGGGGTAAAAATGAAAAGGAAGTGCTAGATGTACTGAACGAATACGTAAACAAAGGTTATTCATCTCAAGCAGTGGAAGGTAGCAAACCGTTTACTGGTCGGGTAAAACCCGTTTTTATCTACACGGGAATGGGACCACAATGGTGGGGAATGGGTCAGGGGCTTTATCAGGGCAATGCAGTATTCAGAAAAGCAGTGGATCATGCTGATGAAATCTTCCAGGAAATTTCTGGCTTCTCAATTAAAGCGGAAATGATGAAATCAGAGGCAGACTCTCGTATCACAGAAACCCAATATGCTCAGCCTGCAAATTTTGTTATTCAATATGCACTGACTGAGACAATGCGGGCTGAAGGTTTGGAGCCAGCAGCGGTGATTGGTCATTCAGTGGGTGAAATAAGTTCAGCCTGGGCATCTGGTATGTTGAATCTGCGAGATGCATTATATGTTGCTTTTTATCGCAGCCAGATTCAGAAAAAAGCAGCACATCAGGGCGGTATGTTGGCGGTTGGTTTAGCTCATGAAGAGGCATTGGAAGCGATTACGATTTATCACGGAAAGATAAGCATTGCCGCAATTAACAGTCCCTCTGGAGTAACATTGTCCGGTGATTCCTCATGCCTGGATGCATTACGGGAACAATTGGAAAAACGTGATGTATTTGCCCGCGTATTGACTGTAGAAGTGCCATATCATAGTCCCATGATGGAACCACTAAAACCAGAGTTAATGAAGAGTTTAGCGTCATTGAATCCTGTTAAGCCAGCTATACCACTTTATTCCACGGTAAGTGGAGAGCGTGTAACAAACATACGTTATGATGCTACTTATTGGTGTAATAATGTGCGTAATCCAGTTTATTTTGAAAAAGCGATACGCGCATTGATTGCTGATGATTACCGTGTATTTATCGAAGTTGGACCTCATCCAGTATTGAGTAATTCTATCAAGGAAATCTGTGCAGATGCAGGACATGAGATACATCTGTGTCAAACATTAAACAGAAAACAGTCAGAACTTGAGTCTTTCTATCAGTCTGTTGCTAACGCCTACGCAGAGGGTGCCAAATTGCAGTGGCAGCTTCGTCACCCAGAAGGAAATTTTGTGAAACTGCCCGCTTACCCCTGGCAAAGAGAAGTATTGTGGCGTGAAGCTGAATCACAACGGCGTGATCGTCAGGACGATGTTGAAAGTCCATTACTGGGAATGAAGATTCCTGCGACAAATGTGTGGCACTGTGATCTTGCTGATCATCGCTTAAGTTATCTGGAAAATCATGTTGTTGATGGGGTTTCCATTATGCCAGCAGCAGCTTATATCGAAGCCATGATTGAGTGCGCCCAGACAACCTTAATGGATACTGGCAAGGGTTGGCGATTGACTGATATTTCGATTGAAAAGGCATTGATACTCGATTCAGGTAAGGCACTCAATATGGAAGTGAATGTGAATGAATCGGGGGAAACATTCACAGTGAAAAGCTTTGACGAACAAAACCCTGACCAGGTTAGTCGACATGCTAGTGCATTTATCTATCCGCTGCGATCTGGCAGGAGTTCTAAAGTAGATATTCAAAGCCTGCTAATGAAATTTAATAAGCTACTACAGGCAAGTGAAGTCTATCGAGATTTTGAAAAATTTTCGATGCAATACGGGTCTTTCTTTCAACCAATAGAATGTTGTTATTTGAAGGGTGATGGTGATGAAGTGATCAGCCGGTTAGCGTTGCCAGGTGGTCTTGCGCAAGACAGCCATCACTATCAGATGCATCCAAGTCTGTTGGATGGCTGTCTGCAAACGGTATTATGTTTATTGGATCCTGAAGAAGGGGCGTTTTTGCCGACCGCAATTAGTGAGATGAAAATTTATGGTTTACTCCCTGCGCGAATCTACTGCCATGGTCGTATCAAAAAGCGCATTGCACGAAAAGTCGAATGCGATCTATTGGTATATGATGAAGATGGTAATGTGGTTGCAAGTATAAATAGTCTGATCTGTTCAGCTTTATTGAATAAGGATAAACGTAAAGAGTATCCAAAAGGCGATCTCAGGTTTGAGTGGAAGATCGAAGAATTGAGCGATTTCACTATAGTCAATAAAAAGTGGCTAGCTATTGAAGATGGTGATGTCTCAATTTTCAGCACTATCTGTACTGAAATTACAAAACAAACTACCATTGGTGCCACCATAGCTTCTATGGATGAAGTGATGTCTGGAAGCATAGATACAGCAGCATTTGATGCCGTTTTATATATGACTGATTCAGGATATGACAATACCCTGGATCCAACCGGGATACAGGCTAGCGAACATCTTCTTGGGTTAATACAAGTGCTAGCAAAAACCCCATCCACTCCCCAGCTTTATATTGTGACACGGAGTGCTTTTATCATTGACTCTCATGACACATCCATTATTCCAGCCCAGGGTGCATTGGTAGGGTTAAGCCGAGTGGCATTTAATGAAATCGACAATCTTAACACCACTATTATTGACCTGCCAAAATTGGTTGACGATAAAAATATTACTGAGCTGTTAAAAGAGCTGCTTGCTAATCGCAATAAAGATGAAGTAGCAGTACGCAATTCAGGTCGCTACTTCTCGGAGTTATTACCCTCTGGCCTATTCTCGGAAACCCATGAAACCACACTATCTGCCAGATCAGCCGACAGATTTGAATTAGTACCAGCAAAAGAAAATGGGGATGTTTTTGAATTGATAGAAGTTGTAACACCTAAAGTTGCTACGGATGAAATTGAATTAAAAATTGAAGCAGTTAGTTTGCCAAAAGATATTGCCTTTTCTCAGGATGATGCCAGCGAACTTGAGGTGACGGGAGCGTGTGCCCGTATAACACGCGTTGGCAGCAATGTAACGGCATATAGCGTAGGTGATCGTGTTGCAGGGATTATTCCGTTTTCGCTTTCTTCACATGTTCTGATTTCGATGGATACGGGATTATTAGTAAAGATTGATGATGCCATGTCCGCTCCATTTGTTGCTAGCGAGGCAATATACATGACTTCTGCCTTGCGAATCATTAATAAAATTTCACTGTCTGACGGATCAATAGCATTGGTATATGCGAATACGCTTGGTCAGGTGCTTGCACCTTTGCTCAAGGAAAAACAAATCGAAGTTATCACTGTTTCGGCAAATATGAGTCATTGGGGTAACATTTTAATAGAGGACATTATTGGCAATAAAAAAATTGCACTACTTGCTGTACCTATTGATGAGTGGAACAAGATATTTGGATTTAATATGTTGGTTAAGGGAGGTGTTGTTGTTGATCTTGGTGATAACGAAGCTGATTTTACGTGTCGATACCCTATAGGTTCAATGATTCGTTACAGTTTAGTCAGTGATTTAAAAAATAACAAAGCACATCTGAGTCAATGCCTGTGTGAGGTAATGAAAATCAATAAAGAAAAATTTAGAGGGAAGAATATAAAATTGAAACAGTTTGTTCAGAAGAGTCTATCAATATCTGATACTGACTTGGTGCTGGATTTCGATGAAGACTCAGCATTACCTGCACAGGCAATTGATACGGTTAATATTTTTGCCGATGCTGTTTATCTTGTCACAGGTGGGTTTGGCGGTTTGGGGAAAGAGACGGCAAAATGGTTGGTCAGAAAAGGAGCAGAACACATTGTGCTATGCAGTAGAACGGCAGGAGAGAGCCATGATGACCAGGTATTCATGGAGATGTTGGGTTCCATGGGGTCTCATGTCACGGCTCAACCTTGCAATCTTTCAGATATTGTTTCCGTGCAGAACATGATCAAGACGATAGAAGAAACTGGTATACCTCTTAAAGGAATTTTTCATACGGCGGGGTTGATAGAAGATAAATCTATTGAAAAAATGAGGGGAGAGGATATACGTAAGGTCATGCTTCCCAAGGCCGTAGGTGCGTGGAATCTCCATGTTACGACACAGTCACACAAGTTGGATCACTTTGTTTTGTATTCTTCTATTTCTATATTACTGGGTAATAGTCGTCAGGCTAATTATTGTGCGGCAAATGGTTTTCTCGATGCTTTGGCAAGGTACAGGCAGTTACATAATCAGGCGGGCATGAGTATCAACTGGGGCGCAATTAGCACGGTAGGAAT
>CAZYCY010000165.1:0-5709 GCA_964646145.1 uncultured Thiotrichaceae bacterium | reverse complement strand
TTTGAAAGCGCTGCTGAACCGATAAATGTCTGCATTTTTAGGTCTGATTATAAAAGATTATGATAGGCATATGGCACATTGGGCGAACAAAAAAAGCCACCGAATCTGACAACGATTAAGGCGGAATATTACCCTGAATTGCACGTCACTGGTATGTTTTTACCAGGTTTATCTTTGCCCTGTGCCATTGCTTGATGTAGAGTGAAGCATTAACAAAATGCCACCATCAGGCACTTACCTGTGTACATTAGTTTTTGTGCCTCTGCATTTAATTCATAAAAAAGCTATTTAGCCCATCTTTGACACCTTAGAATAAAATAGCTCATAAAAACAATAAGTTAAAATTTTAAAACTGCGCTCATGGCACTACATATTTTTTATTTTTGGTAATGGTCTTCTGGATCCCTCCAGGTTGCGTGGCAAGTCCCAGTGCATCATAGATTTCTTTTTGTTCTGGCATCGCGAGTGTTGCTTTTCTGATGTGGATGTTTGGCGAATGTACATGCCATTAGCATGCAGGATTTATTACGTCAACGCAATGATGGAAACCAACAACTTGGCACTACCACTTGATTTCAAAAGATAAGCGATTGTTTTTATTAGGTATTATTTATTTCACTTTTTCAATATCAATGACTTACGTGATGGATGTGTCAAAGATGGGTTAGGACTCAGGATTAAATAAGATGCGGAACTTAACGCCGAATTTTTGTTTCAGATTGGATGATCTCAAAAGGCGCATAGTTGCGCTACGCAACGATTTGAGATCATTCAAGCTGGAGCAAAAAGGCAAGTTAAGTTTCGTAAGTTATTTGATCCTGAGTCCTTAGTGAAGAATTTAGCCGCAAAGGACGCAAAGAGCGCAAAAACACAGGTTAAATTTGCGTTTTTTAAACATGAAAAAACTGGTTAAGTAAACACCCACGTTCTTAGAACGTGGGTGTTTACTTCGCGAAATGAGAAAGCAATCACAATGAAAACCTTCATCTCCATCAGATCGGGAATATTACTTGCCCTTGTTATTCTATTAGGCGGATTTTTCTACATAAACAACATGCCCGGCGACTCCCATTACGGCACTATTCCACCGCTAAACGCTGATGAGACCCTGTTGCGTGACCGCCTTGAACAACATGTGACAGTACTCGCTGGCACTATTGGTGAAAGAACCGTCTGGCGCTACAGTGCGCTGGAGGCGGCAGCCAGTTATATTGAGGAAACCTTACAGGCAATGGGTTACTCAGTAGTGACACAAGCATATACCACAGAGGGTAAAACGGTACGTAATCTGGTGGTTGAAATTACTGGATCTCAGCAACCGGACGAAATCATTCTCATCGGTGCGCATTACGATTCTGTACATGGCTCCCCGGGTGCCAATGATAATGCCACCGGGGTTGCCGCATTATTAGAGATTGCCCGCCAACTGGCAGGGACAAGTCCCGCCCGCACATTGCGGCTGGTGGCTTTTGTCAATGAAGAACCGCCATTTTTCGCAACAGAACAAATGGGTAGCCGCATCTATGCACGTCACGCCAAGCTACAAGGTGACAACATCGTTGCCATGCTCTCTCTGGAAACCATTGGTTACTACGACGATACTAAAGGTAGCCAGCATTATCCCATGCCGCTTTATTCGCTGTTTTATCCAGACACCGGTAACTTTATCGCCTTCATCAGCAACCTGTCGTCACATGCCTTGCTACGCCAAAGTCTTGGCTCGTTCCGTCAGCACACCGCTTTTCCTTCTGAAGGCATCGCGGCTCCGGGATGGTTACCAGGCATCTACTGGTCGGATCACTGGTCTTTCTGGCAGCAAGGTTACCCCGCGCTGATGGTGACGGACACTGCCCCGTTTCGATACCCCTATTACCACACTGCTTCCGATACACCGGATAAAATCAACTATCCACATTTAGCCAGGGTAGTCTCAGGTCTGACACGGGTCACGGTGGATTTGCTCAACAAAGGGTTTGAGCAGAAAGGGTTTGAGTAAAACTAGGACACCTCTAAAAAATCAAATTCATCATCAGCAACATCACCACTAAGAAAAGAATGCTCATTATGCCACCAGCTTTCATAAAGTCAGCGACTCGATAACCGCCCGGCCCCATAATCAAAGCATTTACCTGATGCGTAGGAAGAAAGAAAGAGTTTGATGTGGCAATCGCCACGGTCAGTGCAAAAACCGCTGGATTAGCACCTACACCAATTGCAATATTGACTGCCAGCGGTACCAGTAACACGGTCGCCCCTACATTGGACATAACCAGGGTGAAGAAGGTGGCCAATATGGCTACTGCAGCCTGAATCACCCAGATTGGCATGTCACCAACTACAAGCAGGATTTGTTCGGCTATCCACCTCGCTGTACCTGTAGTCTCTACCGCCATGCCTAGCGGTATCAATGATGCGAGCAGGAATACGGTCTTCCAGCTTACTGCTCTGTAAGCTTCTTCTATTTTTAATACACCGGATAAAATCATGCCTATGGCACCGGTTAGTAGTGCGATTGAAAGTTGCACGTCGGTGAATAACACCAAACTAAGCGCTAAGGCAAAGAAAAACCCGGCAGACAACATTTTGTGTTGGCGCATTTTCTGTTCACGCGGGTATTCTGTTGTCACCACCACAAAATCGCGGTCTTTTTCAATGCGCTCCAGTGTGTTCCACGCGGTGTGTACTACCAGTGTGTCACCCGCATGAAAAGGCATATTGCGGATGTCATCACCTTCACGCAAGGTCTTACCATCACGGTGCAAACCAATCATTGCCAAGCCGTAAATTTTTCGCATCCACACATCACGAGCACTTTTACCGATAAGACTGGAACCTGGGCGAATAACAACTTCAGCGATGCCCGATTTAATGGGAGACAGTGATTCTGCAAAGCTGCGCAACTGTTTACGTTGCCGTAGCTGATATTTTTCTACGAAATGATCAAGATCATGGGGATCAGCAACGACACCTAACACCATGCCATCCTGCGCCTGTGTATCACGCGCAATAGCGCCACGACCAATTCGTACTTCTTCACCAACACGTTTGCTGGCAATAATCCGCACCCGATAAGCGGTTTCTACTGAGTCCAGTTCTTTACCAATCAGCCCACTGCCCTCAAGCACGACTAATTCTTTGACCGTGTAATTTACGCCATACACATCATGAAAATAAGCCATTGAATCGCCACCCACAGTGCTGCTTTCATTTTTTGTTTTTGGCAGCACGTAACGCCCGGCAATAACAAAATAAAGGATACCGGTAACAATCAATGCCGCTCCAATCGGTGTGACCGAAAACAAACTCCAGGTTTCCATTTGATGCTCTTCTGGTAGTGCTGAATTTGAAGTAATAATCAAATCATTAAGTAGAATCAATGGGCTTGAACCTATCATGGTCATGGTGCCACCCAAAATCGCGGTGAATCCCATTGGCATAAGCAGGCGTGACATAGGCAGACCCGTACGTGCAGATATTCGTGAAACAACTGGCAGAAATAACGCTGCTGCGCCTACATTCTGCATAAATGATGAGATGAAACCGACAGTAGAAGAGATGATCGGGATAATACGTTTTTCAGTGGAGCCACCCACTCTCAGGATAAAAGCGGCAACTTTAGTCATCACACCGGTTCTGTCGAGACCTGCGCCAATAATCATTACCGCAATAATAGACATCACTGCATTAGAAGCAAATCCGTCAAACAACTTTCTGTTATCCACCAGTCCCTGCTCCAGCCCCATGAACGGTGCAAGTAATGTGGTCAACCCCAGCAACACCATAATAGAAATGGCGGCGACATCAACACCGACCACTTCAAAAGAAAAAAGATAAATAGTCAGCATTAAAATAGCCATAATCCAGGCGATTTCAATACTCGGTACAACGGTGGATAAAAAAACCGCAAGAGCAAAAAATACAATTGCACCAACAAGCTGTTTTGTGTCTATTATTCTCGGCTTTTTGATAATTTTTTCTTTTTCTGTCTGTTTGCTCATTACTTAGTCTCTAATTATGAATAGTTGGCTTTTGGTGAAATTTCTTAAATTTTATTTTTTACTGATGCCATCATGACAATTTATCATCTGCCACATGATAAACAGGATCTTCCAGAACATTAACTTCAACCAGATCGCCCGCTTTTGTCAGCAACTCTACACACTCAGGGCTAAGATGACGCAGGTGTAATCGCTTGCCTGCTTTAATATACTTTTCAGCAAGATTATCAATGGCTTCAATTGCTGAGTGATCAACTACCCGAGAATTTTGGAACTCAATAATGACATCATCAGGGTCATTCGCAGGCGTAAACAGATCGAGAAAATTTTTCACTGAGCCAAAAAACAGGGGGCCATTTAACGCATACACTCTAGAGCCATCTTCATCATCATAACTTTTTACATGAATATGACGGGCATGACCCCAGGCAAAAAATAATGCCGACACGATTACCCCGACAACAACAGCGATAGCAAGATCAGTAAGCACGGTAACTGCCGAAACCAGAACTAATACAAAAGCATCTTTTTTAGGAATTTTCCCCATAATGCGAAAACTTGACCATTCAAAGGTGGCAATAACAACCACAAACATCACCCCAACCAATGCTGCCATAGGAATAATTTCGATCAAATCGGAAGCAAACATAATAAACATCAGTAAAAATAAGGCAGCAGAAATTCCCGATAATCGCTGACGACCACCTGAGTTCACATTTATCATGCTCTGACCAATCATGGCACAGCCACCCATGCCACCGAACATACCAGTGACTGAATTGGCAATACCCTGACCAACACATTCACGATTACCTCGGCCGCGAGTGCCGGTAATATCATCAATCAGGCTCATGGTTAACAAGGACTCAATCAAACCCACCGCTGCCAGAATAATGGAATATGGCAGGATGATTTTTAATGTTTCCAGGTTAAAGGCAACCTGTGGAATATGAAACGACGGAAAACTGCCTTGAATGGAAGCAAGATCGCCAACGGTATTGGTGTTGACATCAAGACCGATAACAATCAATGAAACCACGATGATTGCTGCCAGTGCTGCCGGAAATGCGTTGGTTAACTTTGGCAAAAGATAAATAATAGAGATAGTCAGCAAAATCAGACCAACAAAAATCATCATGTTTTGTCCTGCCAGCCACTCACCACTGTCAGAAACTTGAAAATGCTGCATTTGAGCCAGCAAAATAACAATCGCCAGGCCGTTAACAAAACCCAGCATCACCGGATACGGTACGATACGAATGTATTTACCAAGGCGAAAGATGCCCGCCAATATTTGAATAACGCCGGTTAATACTACGGCGGCAAACAGATATTCAACCCCGTGCTGTGCTACCAGTGCCACCATCACCACCGCCATGGCACCGGTTGCACCCGAAATCATGCCTGGGCGACCACCAAAAATAGCTGCCAGCAAACCCACCATGAATGCTGCATATAAACCGACCAGAGGGTCAACGCCAGCAACAAAAGCAAACGCTACTGCCTCTGGCACCAGTGCCAAGGAAACGGTCAAACCAGACAGAATTTCGTTTTTAAAGCAAACACGATTTTGGCAACCCAAATCGAACATGCTCACCTCGGTAATTTTAGCGTGAAAAAAAACTGCGTATGGTAGCAACACATAATAGCTAACATACGAGGGTTAATTTTGTTCAAAAAAATAAAAGCACGCCACCGCAAAAACCTTAGG
>CAZYCY010000164.1:0-5711 GCA_964646145.1 uncultured Thiotrichaceae bacterium | reverse complement strand
GTTTTTGCATCAAGCTGGCGTAGCTGCCCTATTGAACTGCTAATAATAAAATGTTTTTGATCGCGTGAAACACACACACCACAAACATCGTGCAAACGATGATAACCCGCAAAAACTCCACTGTCTATGTTCCAGAATGCTGCCAGATTGCCTTTTGGGCTGGTAAAACCGGCAATTCGTGTTTTGCTGTTGATCGCTACACTGCCCACGTAATCATTCATTTTTTCAATAACCATGGCAGGTTTTTCAAGCAGCTTAATGGCTTTACCAGGCTGATGGATAGCTGCCAGTGCAACGATTTTATGGTGATTTATTGCCTCACGCTGAACCTGCATCGCCAAGGCAACCGTGCCATCTTGTGCTACGTCCAGGTGGCGAATACTGGCTTTGGTTTCGCGCACCTGCAAGCTGCCTAGTTTGTTACCCGTCGATAAATCAATATAGGTCAGCTTGGATTGCATGGTTGGCAGGTTCAGTTTTTTACGACCGGATTCAGGACGGGTGTGTATGCCACCGTTTGCCACCACCAGCGTTTTCTCGTCTGGCATCAACTTTATTTCGTGTGGACCGATGCCGTAGCTCTCCATTTCAGCCAGTTGTTTATAGTCTTGCGTGTCACGCACCACAATCTTTCCTGCACCTGTTGTGGAATCGTTTTCTGTGGTATAAAGCAGTTTTCCATCTGCACTAAAACAACCGTGACCTTGTAGATTTCTGTTATTTGCCAGCTTAAAGCTGCGGGTTATTTCGTTAGTAATCAGGTTTATTTCAACAGCAAGAGTGCCTGGTCTGCGGGCAAACAATATAAGAAATTCTGCTCGTGCTGGATTCTGCGCCATGCCATGCCCTCTAAAACCGGTCAATACCGATTGCAGAGTGTGACTGCTTTGGTTGACGCTGCTCATGCTGAAACCGCTTTTGTCTTTGCCCTGCGCAGAAACAAGATAGTCTTTTGTGGCGACACTGGCAGACATTGCCAGCAAGTTGGGCGCAAAACCGGCAGTAACCAGGCTGGCTAAAAATTGTCTGCGGTTAACTTTACTCATTAAATAATAACTCATTATTATCAATTACAGCGAACGCACAAAAGCCATCAGTGCCAGGCGTTGCTGTTTGTTTAAATTTACAAAAAACTGTTTACTGTTCTCTGCTTCGCCACCGTGCCAGATTATGGCTTCTTCAATACTTCGCGCCCGACCATCGTGCAAAAGGTTATTACTACCATTAACTGCCCGGCTCAAACCTACACTCCAAAGTGGAGCGGTGCGCCATTCTGAACCCGTTGCCAGATAATCACTGCGACCATCGGCAAGTCCTTCGCCCATGTCGTGCAGTAATAAATCGGTGTAAGGCCATATTTTCTGCTGCGATAGATGTGGAAACTCTACACTATTTCTTGTGGTAAAACTGGGCGTATGGCAGGTCTGGCATCTTGCCTGATAAAACAATTCGCGACCTTGTAGCACCATCGGGTGGTCTGGTTTACGCCTTTCTGGTACGCCGATGTTCATATTAAAATTGACCATCAACTCTAACAATTTGTCCGATATTTCAACCCCGGTTTCTTTATCATTGCCATGGATGCTTGCATTGCACAAGGTCTGCTTTTCGGTACACGGCTGCGCGGGGAAAACGGAACTGGTAATGCCCATATCACCCTGTAGCGCAGAGGCAACCACAATGCGCAGACTGGCTCTGTTGGCTTTTAAACCAAAACGTCCGGGGGCTGGCTGGTTGCTTTCAAAATCCCATGCCATGTTTACCCGACCCGAAATACCGTCCTGGTCAGCATCTTCAGGGTCTGCATTTTTATCTATGTCCGACTGTTTAATCAATTCCAGTAAACCCATACCGTGAATCGGCGGTGCATTACGTATGCCCATTAAGACATCAGGATGCATGTCGCCATAACCCAGATTTCGAACCTCTATTTCTGGCTGGCGCAAATTCACAGATTCACCATCGGGGTAGATGAAAACTTGCTCCGTCCAGTTGATATAAACAAAACCTTCCGGAGGCACTTCTTTTTTATTACTGGCATCACTGCCCAGGTGTTCGCGTAATTGATGCGACAGAGCAACCGATTGTGATTGCAACTGGTCGCCATACATCGGCTCAGGGATAACACCGTGTACCGGATCAAAACCGGGAATGCTCAGGCGTAAAAAGTTAGTAAAAAGCAATTGCTGATTGTCAATCGGCATGTGACCTCTGCCACCGTTTGCATGGCACACCAGACAGGTTCTGGTGTTATATATTGGCCCTAAACCGTCACGCGCATCGGTGGTGGCGGGGGCTTTTATCCAGGGTTGATGCGCTAATGCCTTGCCGGCATGAAAATTCGGTCTTTTATCAATCGCTATGTTCGATGCTGGCAACATTAAAGAGGCGAAGGGTTTTATTGAAACCGTGGTGTTGCCACCGGGCTTGCGTTCTGACGCTTTAATTTCAGGCGCACTGTCCAAAGTAGAATTATTTACCGATGCAAAACATAACCAGCCAATAAACAAAATTGGAATAACAGATAAACTGACAACAATCGCTGGCGTGTTCATAATGGTTAACAAAAAAAGCGGGGGAATTCGTATGCGTAAAAAAACGAGCAGTCGGAGATATTCCGACTGCTCGTGATTGGTGCTTGTATTGATCTCTGCGGGCTTAAAGCTTCGTAGCTTATTAAGCCCTGCTAAGGCTTAAACCCTATCAGCATTCTTGAGTCGGATCCGTTGTGTCACACTCAGAAGCATCAGGGTCAACAACCTGATCCGCAGTACCCAAACCAAGATCGACTGCAATCTTTGCAATGAGGACGGATTGTGCATTCAGTGCAACAACCGTATCACGCATGGGCTTTGCATCTGTACCAGTTGGATTTACTATGACAACATCCACTGGAAACCCAGCACGTGCTTTTGCATCAATGGCTTTATATCCAGTTTCCGTTACTGACAAAGCTGCCAGTACTGCTGCTGCAAGGGCAATTTCACCCGTATCCGTCAGATACTCGTCGATGCCATAACCGCTAACTGCTTTACCGGTCATATCAACAGTGCCATCTAAATCGCTATCATAACCAGCATAGCTACCGGTGAAACTATTAGACACACCTACGGCATTTGTCCAGATATCGCGGTGGGTGTTATCAGAAAAACACGAATGCTCATCTTCCTGAGAGTTGGCAGCCAGTGCGATTTGCATACGCTCACCTGCCAGTTCGCCTTCAGACATGGTGCCCATGCCGGTAAGAATTTCCAGGAAGCGTTGTTTGCCGGTATTGATGTCAGGTACGTTGGTGAAACTTGCGCGGTAGTTACCAGCTACATTCGGTGCCCAGTGATCACGTACACCAGTCAGGTCATTGATCAGTTTCTGTGTTGCCACTTTCAGGTATGTATGGCGACGTTCACAGGGGCTGTTGCTGCCAGCCAGTGCTCCATTTGTGGTGCAACCGCCCGTTGTATTAAAATCAGATAACGGACGTTTGCCACCGTGGGCGATGATATCAATAGGTGCATTATAGTTTTTAACAGCGCCTGAACGATCAGCACTGGTGGTTTCAAGAGCATCATTATTTAGATCCTGACCCCAGAGCAGGAACTCAATAGCGTGATAGCCTGCAATCACGTCATGCTCATCGTCTGCAGTTGCGGTTGCTGAAATTAATGCATCATTAATGGGCATGTTAGCACCGATGATGTTGTCAGCCGGGCTGGTAACTGCGTGATTTCTGTTAATACCCATCCTGGTTACTCTATTATCTGGAGGCCCAGACTCTATGGCAACACCGGTTACACCAGGAACTGTAAATGCAGTAACACCAATCTGATCAGTATTAAAATCGTCGGTTGTTGACTGCACATAATCAATCAGCGCTTCACCTAATGGCCATGCGTTTACTGCACCTTCAGGACCATCTTCCCCTTCGGTTGTTGCCGGATCGTCGTCAATCGGGCTACTACGGAAGCGAAAAACTTCAGATTGACCGTATGGCTCACGCGCGACTAACCAGGCTTTTTTAGCTGCATCCAGATTTTCCTGGGTTTGTGAGCCTTCAAAGGTGGCTAAAGCAGTTTGCAGTTTTATTGCCGTAGCAACGGAGTCATAATATTTTGCATACGCCAGCTCTGCATTGGTGTTTACCAGCTTTTGCAACTTCGATAAATCATGAGGAAACGGGGTTTCCGCATCATTGTCTGAACCACATCCGGTGATCATCAAGGTTGAAAGAATAGCGGCTGCCGTAAGTTTTAATTTCATAATGTTTGTTTCCTCAAAACGATTTAGGTTGAATGCAAAAGCGATCAGAGTATAAACACTAATGATAATAATTGTCAACAATAACATTATAATGCCTATTATTTGATATAGATCAACTTCATTACTATTGATAATACGCCAGGGTAAATCATCTGCTTATTTGAATATGGTAATATCATATAATTGTGACCCACAAACGATAAAAAAACCACTTGGGATTCTATTGCATGAATAATAAATCAATTTTTAGAATCGTAATTAGAATCGTAAGTACAATTGGTTTCATCATTATCACATCTGCCTGCGGTAGCCCATCTGACCAGCCCCTGCCCTTCTCTACTAAAGAAGCATTAGGTGATGCACTGTTTCATGACCAGAACCTGTCGCTGCAACGAACTCAATCGTGCGCCACCTGCCATACCTCGGATCATGCGTTTATTGATAATCGTCTGGACGATGGTCGTTTGGGTGAACCAGGAAAAATTGTGGCAGTGTCACTGGGCGATGATGGCGTATCATTAGGTGACAGAAATACACCCACTGCCAGTTATGCCATGTTCTCGCCCGATTTTCATATTGGAACCCGTCGGCGGCATCATAAAGAGCAAGGTCAGCACAGGAATTATACCGGCGCACTGGGCGGGCAGTTTCTTGATGGTCGTGAACCCGACTTAAAAGGTCAGGCTGGTGGCCCACCCTTAAACCCGGTGGAAATGAACATGCCGGACAAAGCCAGTGTGGTTGCGCGAATACAGGAGAACCCTGATTATATAACAGCATTTAAGCAACATTTTGGGGAGAACATTTTTGAAGACAACGATGCTGCCTACGCCGCCATGGCAGAAAGCATTGCCAAATTTGAAAAAACTGAACAATTCGCGCCGTTTGATTCCAAATTTGACCGCTCACTAACGGGCGATTACATAATGAGCTTCAAAGAATTAAGCGGCAGAGCGGTGTTTTTTTCAGAGTTTGCTAACTGCGGCATCTGTCATCAACTGCATGGGCAAAGCGATCCGGTGAATAAATTCAAGGAAACCTTTACCGGTTATGAATACCACAACATTGGTGTGCCGATAAACCAGCGGGTAAGAGACGCGAATGGGGTGACGGCAATCGATACCGGTTTGCATCTGCACACTGGTCTTGATGCTGATAAAGGCAAATTTAAAGTGCCTACATTGCGCAATGTGGCAGTAACAGAGCCGTATATGCGCAATGGCGTGTTTCGTGATTTAACCACGGTGATTGAGTTTTATAACCATATTTTTGACCGCAATGACGCAAAACATCAAATTAATCCCGAAACAGGCGTTGCATGGAGAGAGCCTGAGGTGGCTGAAAATATTGCCCAGGAAATTTTTTCTGCAACAACTTCACGCATGGATACTGCAGCAGAAATCGCCAACATGGTGTGTTTCCTGCGTACCTTGACGGACAAACGCTATGAGCAT
>CAZYCY010000163.1:0-5740 GCA_964646145.1 uncultured Thiotrichaceae bacterium | reverse complement strand
CTTACCTGGATAATACGCTGAGTAGTTACTAAAATAGAACATATAAAGCATTGCATAAGTATTTGCCGCGAAGGTCGCTCCTGCGCATCCTTACGCCCGCGACATTAGTGCAAGCCATGCACGTCAACGCAAGTTATGCAAAGGTTTAAGGATCAAAGAGCTTTTTTGTGTATTTTGCGTTCTTCGTGGCTAAAATTTTTGTAAATGAAAGTGTATAATCTCCTGTTTGTTTAGCAGGTTATATTTTTAGAGAAAAACATGAGTTTAAAAATTGCAGTCATGCCCGGTGATGGCATTGGCATAGAAATTGTTGCAGAAGCAGTCAAGATTTTAAAGCATTATAAAGACAGTGGTCAGCTTGACCTTGAATTAATGGATGCTCCTGTTGGTGGTGCTGGTTACGATGCAGCTGGCAAACCCTTACCCAATGAAACACTGGCATTGGCGAGGGCGTCTGATGCGATTTTATTTGGCGCAATTGGCGGCGCACAATACGATAAATTGCCGCGTGAGCTACGTCCTGAACGTGGTTTGCTTGCCTTGCGTTCAGAGCTTGAATTGTTTGCCAATTTACGTCCCGCGATTTTATATCCTCAACTGGCCGATGCTTCTTCTTTAAAACCTGAAGTTGTCGCTGGACTGGATATTATGATTGTGAGAGAGTTAACTGGCGGGATTTATTTTGGTCAGCCGCGTGGCATCGAAACCGATGCTTCGGGTGAGCGTAAAGGCTTTAATACCCTGGTTTATAAAGAAAGCGAAATAGATCGTATCAGTCGAGTGGCGTTCAATATTGCCATGAAACGTGGCAAGCGATTGTGTTCGGTGGATAAAGCCAACGTGCTGGAAGTTTCGGAGTTGTGGCGTGAAGTAGTTACAAAAACCGCCAGCGATTATCCTGAGGTTGAACTTAGCCATATGTATGTCGATAATGCCGCCATGCAATTAGTAAAATGGCCAAAACAGTTTGATGTTATGGTCACCAAAAACATGTTTGGCGATATTTTATCGGATACTGCTGCGATGTTAACCGGCTCGATAGGTATGTTGCCTTCTGCATCATTGGATGCAAATTCAAAAGGCATGTATGAACCAATTCATGGCTCCGCACCAGATATAGCCGGTAAAGGCATCGCTAATCCATTAGCAACCATTTTATCAGTGGCTATGATGTTACGCTATAGTCTGAATTTTGCAGATCTTGCTGATGAAATAGAAATAGCCGTTGGCAAAGTGCTGGATAAAGGTTTACGCACCCCTGATATTATGGCAGAAGGCTGTAAACAAGTGGGTACAGAAGAAATGGGTGAGGCCGTTCTGGCTGAGTTGTAAAAGTCTGTTGCCGCAAAAAACGCAAAGTACGCGAAGAAAAAACTTTTTATTTTTTTTAAATTTGCATGTTTTGCGTTTTTTGCGGCAAAATGTTTTTAATTTTTTAAGTGAAATAAAATTATGAGTAAAAAATATGATGTTGCAGTCGTTGGTGCGACTGGTGCGGTGGGTGAAACCATGTTGTCTATTCTGGCAGAGCGCAAGTTTCCGGTGGCTGAAGTTTATGCCCTTGCCAGTAGCCGTTCTGCCGGTAAACGAGTTGAATTTGGCGATAAAACACTGGTAGTGCAGGATTTGGATAAATTTGATTTTTCAAAAGCGCAAATTGGTTTATTCTCGGCAGGTGCGTCCATTTCTGAAAAATACGCGCCTGTTGCTGCTGCTGCCGGCTGTGTGGTTATCGATAATACCTCGCAGTTTCGCTGTGACGATGATATTCCGTTAGTGGTTCCAGAGGTTAATCCACACGCCATTGCCGATTACAAAAAGCGCGGTATTATTGCCAACCCTAATTGCTCCACCATACAAATGCTGGTTGCGCTAAAACCGATTTACGATGCGGTTGGCATAACACGTATTAATGTGGCAACGTATCAGGCAGTATCGGGCACCGGCAAAGATGCCATTAAAGAACTGGCAGGTCAAACAGCGCGTTTGCTTAATGCCAAGCCAATTAAGTGTGAGGTTTATCCAAAGCAAATTGCGTTTAATGTGTTGCCGCAGATTGATGTGTTTTTGGACAATGGCTACACCAAAGAAGAAATGAAGATGGTGTGGGAAACACGTAAGATTTTCGAAGATGAAACCATCATGGTGAATCCTACAGCGGTTCGTGTGCCAGTGTTTTATGGTCACTCAGAAGCGTTACATATTGAAACTGTCAAAAAAATCACTGCGCAAAAAGCCACAGAACTGTTATCCAAAGCGGATGGTGTTGAAGTGCTGGACGAACGTGAAGATGGCGGTTATCCTACGGCGGTAACAGAAGGTGCGGGCAACGATACTACTTATGTTGGTCGAATCCGTGAAGATATTTCACATGAAACAGGGCTGAATATGTGGGTAGTATCGGATAATGTGCGCAAAGGAGCAGCATTAAATAGCGTACAAATTGCCGAGATTTTGATAAAACAATATTTATAATCTATAGTTACATTTGCATACTTAACGTGTGTTGTTAACGATGTGCTTTTGTAGGTTGTTTTATTGCATGAATCGTAACTACTCAGCGTAATTTTAGAAAAGGACGCAGGTTATTGATTTTTCAGGACGCTGTAAATACGTCCATGTACGCTCTACTGCAACATCCATGTTGCAGATGCCTGAAAAATCAATAACCTGCATCCTTACCCGGGTAATACGCTGAGTAGTTACCATGAATCGAACAAAGATTTCAGGAAAAGCAAGAATAAATCTTGGCTAAGCCTATTGCTGATGGTTTTAATTTGAACCATTTATATAGGCGGTGACGAGATAAATAGAGGACTCACCAGTGCGTAAATTGTCAGTACAACAAAAACCAACTCGTAAATTGCTTGGCGCCATCGTCGCTGCGGCATTATTTTTACCTGGTGCAGGGTATACACTGGGTTTGGGTGAAATTGAAGTTAATTCAGGATTAAATCAAAGGTTAAATGCAGACATAAAACTGTTGTCAGCAACAGCAGAAGAAACCCAGGCCCTTATTGTTCAACTGGCTTCTCAAGAAGAATTTTCGCGTGTCGGTTTAGATCGCCCTTTTATACTCAATGATTTGATTTTCAAGCATACAGAAATCAACGGCTCGCATTACATCAGGGTTTCTTCAAGCCGCCCGATTCGTGAACCTTTTTTAAATTTTCTGGTTAAAATTGACTGGCCTAATGGTCGTCTTTTGCGTGAGTACACGGTGTTGCTCGATCCACCTGTGTTTATGACTCAGCCAGCCAGTGCAGCAGTAAATAATGTTGCACCAGCCCAGAATAATTTTGCTTTCCGCCCCGCTTCAGGTATAGATAACAATGCCGTACCCGTAGTGACACCAGAGGTGTCTGTTTTCACCAGACCAGCATCAACGGCTCAGCTGGTTACTGCCCCAATTCAGGCTCCACAACGGGACGCTATTCATCAACCTGCAGGCAACTATAGAGTTAAAGCAGGTGATACCGCGTGGAGTCTGGCTTATGCCATGCGACCGGATCAAAGTATTAGTGTGGAACGAATGATGGTTGCTTTGTTGCGAGAAAACAGGGAATCTTTTATTAATGAAAACATTAATGGTTTAAAACGTGGCCATATTTTACGAGTACCGGATTACGATCAAATTACTTCGCTTAGCCACGCCGATGCGATAGCGCTGGTTCGTGAGCAGGCGGCGTTATGGCGCCAGCACCAGCAGGTAGCGCGTGTTCAGCCGGTATCGCAGATGCCAGTAAGTGATGCTGGTGTAGCGGCTGAGGACAGGGTTACGGGTCATGGTATGGTCGGTGAAGATGATGCCTATTTAGAAATTGTTAGTGTGGGCCCTGGTGATTCAACCACAATCGGCAAAGACCCTGTCGAAATGACTTCGCAGGAGCTTCGTGCTGAACTTGCCTTGGCAAGAGAAAGAATTGAAACCGAGCGTGTTGAAAAAGAAGCATTGCAAGAAAGAGTAGATTCACTGCAGCAAAATGTCGAAAAAATGAGAGACATGCTAACCATTGAAGATGCAGAGTTGGCAGCAGTGCAGTCTCTCAATATGTTGGAAGGTGAAGCGGCAGAGTCAGTGATTGATGAGCCTGTAATGGAAGATACTAACGCAGTAGATGAAGCTACCCCGTTTGTTGATGAAACAAGGGTTGATGAAGCAATGGTTGATGAAGCCCTTGCAGAAGATAAAAACATGGCGGAACGGGTAGCATCAACAAATGATTTTGTTGCGGATCAACCGCAGACTATTCATCACGAGCCAGCTGATCCGTTAACACAGCCGTTAAGTAATCCCATGTTGCTTGTTGCTGCCGGTGGCGGTCTATTGTTGTTTTTAGCACTAACTGGATTGATTATTAAACGTCGCAAAGCAGAAAAAGCGGCAGTGCCTGTTACAACCATGAATGGTTTTGATAATCTTGAAGTTCTGGCTGATGAGCTGGCTAGTGAAGATAATGCATCAGAAAAATTGGAGCGGAAATCAGCCGTTGATGAAAAGTTGGTTGATGATACTGATTCAGCACCAACCATGGCTCAGCATTCAGCAGAAGAACCTGCCACTGTCCAGGCAGAAGGTTCAACTGAAGCAGGTGAAGAAGAGTCTCGTGATGATGTGATCGCTGAAGCCGATGTTTATCTGGCATATGGCATTTACCAACAGGCTGAAGAGTTGTTGACACAAGCCATTGCGGATAATCCAGAGCGTGATGATTACCGTCTAAAACTTGCAGAAACATATTATGCAAGCAAAAACACTGATGAGTTTGTCGCCATTGCGAGTGATATTAAACAACGTGTGGATAATGATGCCTCTCCCATATGGAAAAAAGTTTTAGGCATGGGACAGGATTTATGCGCAGATAATCCCCTGTTTAAAAGTGCTATGGTTGGCGGTCTTGTTACTGGCTCGTTGTCTGCGGGCGTATCTGAGACTGATTTTGATTTAGATATGGATGGTACGACAGATGCCATGCCGGAAGAAAATCATAATCTTGACTCAGATCTGCATGAAGAGCCACTTGAACTGCCGGAATTAGAGACTGATGCTGAAGCGTCAGATCCTGCGGATGAAGTGACATTTGATTTAAATGACGTTGGTGCAGTAGAAGAGCCCGTAGACATGGAAGAGGAGTTTTCACTTGATATCGATGTTTCAGAACTGGATATTGAGGTAAAAGATGAAGTTGAAGCCGCAGGTGAAGGCATCGACTTAACAAATGACATTGAAGAAAGTTTCGACCTGACTGAGCTGGACTTAACTGATCTGGATATTGTTCCGGATGAGGAAACGGTTGACGATAATGCTGTTGTTGATGAAGCTGCGGTTGAGACAAGTATTGTTGAAGATGTCGATGATATTGATATCGACTTTGATATGGATAAGCATGCTGATTTGGAAAAAAAGACCGTTGATGAAGACATTGCCATTGACCTGACAGAAGACGTTGACTTGCTGGATATAGATTTGAATGAAAATCTAGATGTTGAAGTGGTTGAAGAAACAGCAGCAGTGAGTAGCGCAGAAGCTGTGTCAGTCACCAGTGATGATTTTGCTGATGAAGAAGACTTTGATTTATCCAAACTGGATGATGTTGATGAAATTAACACCAAACTGGATTTGGCGCGCGCTTACCATGATATGGGTGACCACGAAGGTGCAAAAAGCATTCTGGAAGAAGTTCTGGTAGATGGTGATGATGAACAAAAACGCGAAGCCAGCAAACTAATGGAAAAATTG
>CAZYCY010000162.1:0-5777 GCA_964646145.1 uncultured Thiotrichaceae bacterium | reverse complement strand
ATTATTCCACAACAAGTTTATCAACCACACGATAACCCTGTGACAACTTTAACCCACGCCGCCCTCTTTCACCGACATAGGCTTCCAGTTCAGCCGCTTTCATGGTTTTATGTTTTTTCCCTGAATGAATAACCAGTTTTCCGCCTTCGGGAATGATGGTTATAGCCGCAACAAGCTCATCACCTGTTTTTAAAAACTTCGCTGGAATATTGATGATTTTGTTGCCTTTGCCTTTTGCCATTTGTGGTAGTTGAGCAACCGGTGTTAACAGTATGTAACCCGCTGAACTGACGGCTGCTATCTGATCACTTGCCACATCACCCACTTGTATCGGCGGCAAAGCATGCGCCTGCTTACCAACATTTAACACTGCTTTTCCTTTTTTCGCGTTGGCGTGCATATCACCTAATCTCACCACAAATCCATAACCAAAAGTACTGCTTAATAGATAAAGGTCATCTGGATTGCCGATGATGACAGCAACAAAATGTGCACCCGGCGATAACAAAAAATAGCCGCTTAGTGGATCACCCAGACCTCTGGCCGAAGGTAATTTATGTGCTGGCAAGGTATAGGCACGACCTGCTGAATCCAAAAACACTACTAACTGATTAGATTTGCCCTGTGCCGATGCCAGATAAGCATCACCAGCTTTGTAATTTAATTTTATTGCGTCACAACATGAGCCTTTTGCTGAACGCACCCAGCCCTTGTTTGATAACACCACGGTAATCGCTTCGCTGGAAATTAGCACAGTCTCATCCAGCGCCTGTGCAGCGTTACGTTGCACAATAGGTGAGCGTCTGTCATCACCGTATTTTTCAGCATCAGCAATAATTTCTTTTCGAATCAAGGTTTTTAAACGCGTAGCTGAACCCAGAATTGTCTCCAGATAAACACGCTCTTCGCTCAACTCATTTTGCTCACCTCGAATCTTCATTTCTTCGAGCTTTGCCAGATGGCGTAATTTTAAGTCAAGAATCGCTTCTGCCTGAACATCAGTAATTCGAAAACGTGCCATTAATACTGGTTTTGGTTTGTCATTATTACGAATAATAGCGATCACTTCATCAATATTTAAAAAAGCAATCAACAATGCATCTAATATATGCAAACGCTTATTCACTTTATCCAGGCGCCACTGTAAGCGGCGACGTACGGTCGCTGTTCTGAATTTCAGCCATTCTACTAATAGCGGGCGCAAGCCCTTTACCTGCGGTTTGCCATCGACGCCAATCATATTCATATTGACTCGGTAGCTGCGTTCCAGATCAGTGGTAGCAAACAGGTGAGCCATCAACTCTTCGGTATTCACCCGGTTAGAGCGCGGCATAATAAGCAGGCGTGTAGGATTTTCATGATCGGACTCATCACGTAAATCTTCAACCATGGGCAACTTTTTCGCGTTCATCTGCGCTGCAATCTGTCCTAAAATTTTATTACCCGATACCTGGTAAGGTAGTGCCGTAATGATTACTACACCGTCTTCAACCTCGTAAACAGCACGTTGCCGGACACCACCACGACCGCTTTGATAAATTTGAAGTATGTCACTTTTAGAAGTAATAATTTCAGCCTGTGTGGGAAAATCGGGTCCCTGAATATGCTCACACAATTCTTCAAGTGTGGATTTTGAGTTTTCTAGTAAACGCACGCAGGCACTCGCCACTTCTTTAATGTTATGCGGTGGAATATCGGTTGCCATGCCAACAGCGATACCGGTACCGCCATTTAATAAAACATTGGGCAGTCTAGCCGGTAAAAATTCAGGTTCATCAAGGCTACCATCAAAGTTGGGTTTCCAGTCAACCGTGCCCTGACCCAGCTCAGTTAATAACACTTCAGAATAGTGCGCCAAACGTGACTCGGTATACCGCATAGCAGCAAATGATTTTGGATCATCCGATGCACCCCAGTTGCCCTGCCCATCCACCAGCGGGTAACGATAAGAAAACGGCTGTGCCATCAGCACCATGGCTTCATAACAGGCGCTGTCGCCGTGTGGATGATACTTACCCAGTACATCACCAACTGTACGTGCTGATTTTTTATGTTTTGATGACGCACTCAGACCTAATTCAGACATTGCATAAACGATACGTCGCTGCACTGGCTTTAAACCATCACCAATAAAAGGCAAGGCACGGTCTAAAATAACGTACATGGAATAATCAAGGTACGCTCTTTCAGTGAACTCAGCTAATGGGAGCTTTTCGATGCCTTCGAAGTCTAGTTCAGATTGTGATGTCATATAATCTATCGCTTAAGTGAAAAGTGAACAATAAGTCAGGCAAGCTCTGATTAAGTCCGGGTCGAACAGATTGCGATTAAAATGTTCTGATTCAAGGCGAGGATTAAGGGCACCTCTATACTCTTTGCACTCAAAAACACCCCACTTGCAGCCCGCATCTTTTTGCCGTGGCTGTTTCTATCTTTTACGCGCCTCTGCATTTAACCCATAAAAAGTTATTTAGTGAAGAATTTAACCGCAAAGGACGCAAAGAGCGCAAAAAAACAGGTTAAATTTGCGTTTTTTGCGCCCTTTGCGGCAAAAAAATAGATCACATGCTGCAGTAAAATTATTCTGAGTCAAATGCGCAGAGGCATGATCTTTTATTAACCTGCCTTACGATCTTCAATCACTCCGGCCAGAATCTCTTTTGTTGGTATAACTTTTTTTATTTCTACAATTTTCTTGTTGTCCAGGTATACAATAATGATACTCCCTTCATCAACGCCCACTCTGTACGGAGTAGCGATATTTTTATCCTCAAAAATCAAAACGCTATGCTTAAAGTCTTTCAGCTCTGGCATAATAAACATTCGTCTTATCATAAAAGGTGCAGCACTAACATCTGCTACAAAAATCGCCTTATTATCTTGCAGATAAGTTGGTGGTTTTGTCGCCAAATAATCGTTAACTGCATGCGCAGGTTCTTGCTCAAAAGTAAATATTACTTTCTGCGTATCAACTTGTATTGTATGCATTTCTCCAAACTGGTCATTGAGTTCGAAATCTTCCAAACTATTGCCAACCACCAGGTTCGGCACGACATCTTCGTAGGCATTTTTCTCACCACACCCTGTCAACAACAAAGCTACAAAAATGACTGTAACAATAAATTTCATTTTAAATCCCCTATTAATTTTTTGTGTATAAACATCCCAACATAACTGAAGCATAAAGAGAAACGAGATAATTTTTTCATAATTTTTGGCAAAATAGTGAGCTATTGCGCAATATTTTGACGAGAATATTGAAAACAATTAAGCATTTTAATTTATGCTTGAGCTATGCTGAGATCTTGTATAGTTAAGGTAAGAAAGTATTCATTAAGTTATTAACCGGCAGCAGGAAACGCTGGCATCCATATTTATCAATATCCAGGCATCAGACTATTAAAGTTTTTTAAAGTTCATACGATGCAAACATATAGAAACCATAAATTCAACAACCATCAGCGAAAAGCTGCTGATTTAGTGTTACGGACTAAAATCCGAATGCGGATTATATAGCCCCGTCGACTCATCTGTCCTAAAGTTATCAATACCTTTTCGCCCCCTGCGTCAGGATAACGCCACTGTCTGTTCAGTAGAGAAAAAAACCTATTATTTATCGTAATAACAATCACTACTCAGCATTAATAATCATTTTAAAATATCCTAAAAGTAAAATACGGCTAAATTTCGAATTTTAGAGGCGTCCTAAAAATGATAAGCCAATTCCATGCCATCTCTTATGGCAGTAACGGCATCAAGTTCAGCAGATTTTTTTGCGCCACCGATGACAAACACCGGCTGACCAATATTTTGTAGCCGATCATACAAAGCGGTTTCTGATTGCTGACCGGTGCAAACAATAACATGGTCAACTGCCAGTGTTTCTTTTTTACCCTGATGCACTATATGCAAACCAAAATCATCAATTTTTTCATAGCTTATGTTAGATAACATTTTCACACCGGCATTTCTTAATGTCAGCCGCCGAATCCAGCCTGTTGTGCGGGCAAGATTTTTACCCAACTTTTCATCTTTACGTTGCAACAAATAAACAGTGCGTTTTACTTCATGGTTCACCTTATGCTCTAATAAACCACCCCGATTTTGGTAGTGTTTATCAATGCCCCATAATTCGTACCAGTTATCTTCTCTGACTTTTTTATCAGCATCAGCAATCAACATTTCAGCAACATCAAAACCAATGCCACCCGCTCCAATAATTGCCACTTTACCCTTGAGTGCCGATTTATTATTGATGGCCGTTTCGTAATCCATCACTGAAAAATGATTAATTCCCGGTATGTTCGGTTTCCTTGGTGTGACACCGGTAGCAAAGACGATGGCATCGGCATAACTATCGCGCAAGTCTTCAAAAACAACCTGATGATTTCGGTGGACATCGACACCTAATAAAAACATCTGTGCCTCAAAATACCGAATTGTTTCAGCATAAATTTCTTTACCCGGTATCATGGCAGCAAGATTAAACTGCCCACCGGGGCTGCCTGCATCATAGGCAACAACGGAATGCCCACGTTTCGCCGCGTGATACGCACAGGATAAGCCGGCAACACCTAAGCCAACAATAATAATCGTTTTAACAGAGCCAGCTTTGGTTAACGGATATTCTGACTCATAGGCAGCACGAGGGTTAACCATGCAAGTGGCACGTTGCTGTTTAAAAACACGATCAAGACAGCCTTGATTGCAGGCAATACATTTATTGATTAAATACGACTGCTTGTTATTTGCCTTGTTCACAAACTGGCTATCAGCGAGAAAGGGTCTGGCCATGGAAATCAGGTCAGCATCACCATTTTGTAAACAACTTTCTGCAAGCTCCGGACTATTAATGCGGTTGGAAGTTATTAGTGGAATATCCAAACTCTGTTTTAGCTTTTTTGTTACCCAGGTAAACGCAGCAGCAGGAACCACTGAAGCAATGGTTGGTATTCTGACCTCATGCCAGCCAATGCCGGTATTAATTATGCTTGCACCTGCCTTTTCGACTTCTTTAGCATGAAATACAATCTCAGACCAGTCACTACCATCTTTATGCAGGTCCAACATGGACAAGCGGTAAATAATGATAAAATCTTTGCCAACAACATGGCGAATGGCTCGAATAATTTCCAGTGAAAAACGAATTCTGTTTTCAAAACAGCCGCCCCACTCATCCTGCCTTTGATTGGTATTTAAACAGACAAACTGATTAATTAAATAACCTTCCGACGCCATCACCTCAACGCCATCGTAACCCGCACGTTGCGCCAGTCTTGCAGTGTTAGCATAAGATTTAATTAACTTTTTAATTTGCTTGCCAGTTAGTGCCTTTGGTTTGAACGGTGATATTGGCGATTTTATGGTCGAGGGTGCGACTGCGAACGGATGATAGGCGTAACGTCCGGCATGCAAAATCTGTAAACACATTTTTGTTTCGTAAGCGTGAACCGCAGTGACTAATTTACGGTGCTTGGCTATTTGAAAAAAAGCACTTAACTGCGATGAAAACAAGGATAAACGACCACTAAAGGTAGGCGAGATACCGCCGGTTACAATTAAAGCGACACCACCTCTGGCTCGTTCCTGATAAAATTGGGTGAGTTTATGAAAACCGTTCCAGCTTTCTTCAAGACCGGTATGCATAGAACCCATGATGGCGCGGTTTTTTAATACCGCACAACCTATGTCCAATGGCGACAAGAAAAGTGGGAAGTTTGATTTTGTAATATTTTCACCCATAAAACAATTATACATAAATAGTAACTTCTCAATAA
>CAZYCY010000161.1:0-5793 GCA_964646145.1 uncultured Thiotrichaceae bacterium | reverse complement strand
TTAGGCAACCCCTAATCGGTTGATTTTACGGCTTATGGGCTGACCGAATATTTACCATGGTCAGGACGTAGGTTATTGATTTTTCAGGCATCTGTAGCATGGATGCTACAGTAGAGCGTACATGGATGTATTCACAGCGACCTGAAAAATCAATAACCTGCATCCTGACCTCATAATAATGCTGAGTTAAATGCACAGGCACAAATAAATATGTGATTTTAATGCAGCAGTAGCTGATTTATTCAAGGCCATCGCTAACCAAGTTTACCAGGATAATCCGCAATACCGGGGTCATCGCTCACGCCAATTATTTTCGGATGATTAATTTTTGCGATTCTCAGGACGTTATCTGTGCCTCGGTTTTTAATAATATAGTCACGAGTGACGTCCCACATCAAACGCCCATCCGGTGTACGGTTGACCTGGGCCCAGCCGGCAACTTTGTAGGTTTTATCAGCTTCAATCAGGTGACCATTGTCTAAACGTGCATCTGTGATGCGTTCAAATAAGGGTTTGGATGGGTCAATGCTGTAATCCATGCCGCCAAGACGCACCATGTCACCGCCTGAATGTAAGTAAGGATCTGGGTCGAACAGGTTGTCGGCTACCTGTTCCAGAATTCTTAACAAGCTATGTCCGGTCATTTCTGTTACGTAAGTTTCACCATAGGTCAATGCACATTGGGTCATCAAATCTTCCATGGTTATCCAGTCGCCTTCCAGTGTGCTTGTGCCCCAGCGTACACCTGGAGACATGGCAATATCGGCATCGTATTCTGCACGCAATGCATCACACAGAATCTGATCCCAGGTGCCCATGAAGTTGCCACGACGAAAAAGTAGTCGGTCGGCAATGGCAAGTTTTTCATCAAGGATTTCAGCATAGGATTTGCCCACGCGTAATTTGTTGTAAAACATTTTTTCAACGCGGCTTTCAATAATATTTTCATCGTATGTGGTATTACGAACCTGATCAATGAATGCCTGCATTTCTTTGTCTGCAGGCAGTGCTTCTGAAAATATTGGCATCATGTTGTAATGCATGCTTTTGATTTCGCCATCAGCAATATCAAAATCCAGGATACCAAGGAATTTGCCATTGGAACCGGCATTGGTTACCCAGCATTCACCACCTTCGGCATTTTTAACTTTGACTGCTTTGGGTACGCCGTCATGTGTATGCCCGCCAAGTATGGCATTTAAGCCCGGTACGCGTCCTGCCAATTTAAGGTCAACGCCCATGCCGTTATGTGACAGCAGGACGACGGCATCGGGTTTTTCTTTTTCACGAATGCTTTTCACCAGTTCAATCATGTCATCTTCACGTATACCAAATGACCAGTCAGGGAAGAATTCCGGTGGGTTGGCAGTACCGGTACGAGGGAATGCCTGGCCGACAATACAAATTCTTGCACCATTGATTTCTTTAATGACGTAAGGCTTGAAGGCATGACCGGTATCCTCGTCATAAAGACCTTTGCCATCAAAGCTGTCGACCAGATCCAGGAAGTCGTCGTCCATCAGTGATTCTTCTCTAACATGGACGTTTTGACCGAGGAAATCACCTTTGAACAGGGTGACATTGCTTAGTAATTGTTTTCGATCATAAGTGAACTCCCAGTGACCAACCATGACATCAACACCTAGAATATTTGAGGCTTCAACCATGTCAACGCCGTGCGTCCACAGCGAGGTAGCGGAACCTTGCCACAAGTCACCGCCATCAACAGTAAGAGTGTTTTGCTGGCCGCCAGCCTGTTCTCGTAAACGATCCAACAAGGTTTTTATTTGCGGAAAACCACCTGTTCTGCCGTATTTTTTTGCGGCATTTTGAAAGTCCAGATAGGTATAGGCGTAGGATTCCGGTGTGTCTGGTTTTAAATCCATCGCTGCCAGAAACTTTTTGCCAACCAGGTGTGGGGGGCGACCAAAGGCTTCGCCGATACCAAGATTTACGTTCGGCTCTCTAAAATAAACAGGCTGTAATTGACTGTGACAATCGGTGGTATGTAAAATTCTGACATTACCTTTCATTGGCAAGTCATAAAAATCATCAGCTATTTTTGCCGCAGTTACGGTTTCGGTAGCCGTTGCGTCTTTATTACCACAGGCTGCTAATAGCCATGTGCTGGCTGCCGCTGCCAGTTTCAGGAAGGTTCGGCGATCAATAGTGGGCATGGGTGTTCCTCATAGTTAGTTGTTCTCTCTGATATTTATTATTATTTTTATATCGTCATAAATAAAAAAATTAGTTATCTTGTTGTGAATTTTATATGGGTTATAGTTGCAGGTTTAAAGTGACGACCCTTTGACCTGTCAGAAAGCAGAGCAAAGGGTAGTCGATCAACCAATTTTACTGGTTAACTGGCGATGCGGGGTCAAACAGGTAAGCCATCACGTCGCTAATTTGTTGCTCAGTCAATACATTATTGTAGCCGAAGCGTGGCATACGTGAGCAGGGAAAGATGGCGTGTGGATTATAGATGATGTCGTAGGCGTAGTTTAACATTGCATCGCTAGTCCCCCGTATCTTACCGTAGCCGAGCAGGCTTGTACCAACCGTGCCGTAGGCGATCTCGTCCGGACTCATTTGGTGACAGGCATAGCAGTTGCCTCCTGCTTCGCGTTTGCTGTGGTCGTCGGTTCTATGACCAACTCTGAATCCATAACCAGAGCGTGCGATCGCTTCGCCCCTTTTCCAGTCGCCCAGTTTTACACCGTCGGCTGGTTTTTTGATGGAATCGCGTGCGATGGTGCGCACTTTGGTCGCGGTAGTACTGTCGACAGGATTGCCAGCTATAGCCGAACAGGCCTTCTGGATAGTGTCCTGGGTTAGACGCTGTTTCGTTGTGGTACCCTCCTGGGTAGCTTCATTTAGCCGAAAACCGGCTTGTTCGAAGATCATTTTCTCGGCCAGTGCGATTGCCTGGGCATCCATCACCGCGCCAGCATCTTTTACTGTATCTTTTGCCGCGCCAGCATTTTTTTCAGAGTTAGCGACCGAAGTGCAACTGTAGGCTCCAAATAATAACCCGAACGTAACCAGCATCGGGGTTAAATAGTTCTTGAATTTCATCATAATTTTAGTCCTCCTCAATTTATTATTATCTATATTATTATCCGCGATTAGCGTTTCATGTCAGGCAGGATGGCGGGCTGACCGCGGGCAGCATCGGTCCAGAACGAGATCAGTGCGATCGAGGCATCAGAAGCTGCTTCGATACGACCTTGACGCATTTGCCAGTAACAGCCACGTACACGGTGCTGGCTACTGCGTACATTGTCGTGCCCAACGCGGAAGGCCGGCCAGGAGATTGCCTTGGTCCATTCCTCGGGGATGTAGATATTGGGCAGTACTGAAGCGCGGATTCGCTTGCCAGTATCGCCATGGCAGGTGCTGCAACTGAAGTCCAGTTTGCCAGCGCGGCGATAGAACATTACCTTACCGGCATTACGCATCTCCTTCTCCATCGGGTGATCCATCGGGTTATTCCATTTGTGACCATTCGACTGGATGGCGATGTAGGTCTGCAACTTCATCATGTCGGAGCCAGAGCCATGACGTTTCTTGATCGCTGCATCACTCTTGCTAAAGCCCTGAATAGTGATCATGCAATGTACCAATCGGCTTTCCAGGTCCATGACCTTACCGGTATCGGCGAAATAACGCGGCATTTCGGTATAAGCGCCATCGAGTACGCCCGGTCCTTTACCGAAATCACAACTTTCCAGTGAGGCATTTTTTGGTCCACGTTTCTTCATAAACAGTACTTCGCCGTCATCTGCAATCCAGAGGGCTGGATTGTCGGGCATCATCATAATGTTCATTTCGCTCTGGTTGAGGTACTTCGAGCCGGTTTTTTGAATCAGTTTTTCGAGTATTTCTTCTGGAGCCATGTTGGGGTCAGCGCTGACTGATGCCCCAAAAGCCAGTACAATAGGTAATGCAAGCAAGGTTCTATTGAACATGTAACTACCTCCTAACGATAGTGTGTTTTTTTAATTTTTTTATTATGGGTATCTCTATTTATTCTGGAGGTGAAGATTGAGATTCAAAATATGTCAGATTGAGGCGCACGTTATTATCAACATGGGCACGTGAGTGGGCCATTGCGAAGATTTGCAACGAAAATATGGCATATTTTGGACTCAAGATTCATGTTCACGAATTAATAGAGGTGCCCTTATGTAAATTGAATGCAGAGAGCGTTTGTTACCAAACGCTCAATTATTATCTTAAATTATTTCATTGTGGCTTCGGTAGAATCACTTTTACCGGTGTTGTCAACCCAGCTAATTTTAATCATATCGCCTGGTTTAGCATCGGTGAATTCAAAAGAAAAGAAAGGGTTTTTAGAAATAGTGGTATTCCATTGTGCCTTCATTATGGTGTTGCCACCGTGTTCAGCGACAACTTCTTGAATGAATTTGGCAGGAATGAGCTCGCCAGCTTTGTCTTTGCGTAAACCCGTTTCCATTGGGTGACTGATTAAGCATCTTACTTTTGCTACGCCTTCTTTAATTCTAGCGCGTACTCTAATTGATGATTTAGCCATTTTTTGTAACCTCTTTAAGTTTATTTAACCGCCACAACCGCCGATTGTGACTTTTACGTTTTTGGTGGTGCTATATAATTTTCCATCTGCTTTTATAATGGCGGTAACATCGGATGTTTCGCCCATTTTTACACGGGTGGAAATAATGCCTTTTGTCTTTGCGCCAAGATTAAAAGTAGCCGCTAAAGGCAAGCCATTTTCTGCAACAATGATGCTGATGGATTCTGTGTTGGCAATGTTGCTGGTAACAGTAATCGGTACAACGGCACCATTTTCAGCAATATCCGGTGCTTTTAGCTCAATGTCGTCACTTGCTGTGGTGTTTGAGCTACCAAGTGCGGCTTGCAATGCTGCATTGCTATCTTTGGCTTCAAATGCCGCTTTAGGCCATGCGGCTAAAACGGCTTTTGGGGTTAATAATCCAGCACTTATCGCGATGCCGGTAGCACCGGCAACAAAAGTGCTTTTTAGTAGTATTCTTCGATTTTTATTCATATGGTTTTACCTAAATACATATTATTTGTGGATGAATTTTATGTTTAAATTTTTTTTGCTACCTGGTAGCCAAACGGCAGTTTCGTAGCGTCAAATCTATAATTATATTCTAATATACCTATTGTTTGATATGTTAATGTATCCATTATTAACTATGCTATTTATACCATTTATCATTGATATAAATCAAGTGTATATTGCTTAAAATATTATTTTTATGTGCTTTAGCCTTGTGACTGGTGCTTTAAATGCTTCCTAATATGTTACTTATACAGTTACTTTTTAGAAAAGTTTTGCTATAGCGCGATTATTTTAATGTTATCCTTTGCGAAATTGACATTTTTTTGGAGATTGTTATGAAAAAATTATTTAAGCGACTATTAGTGGTTTCTTTATTAGTAACATGTTTTGCTGGCACATCTGTTTTAGCGGAAGACGATGACATTAGAAAGGTGGTCTATCATGCAGACTTTTCTGATCCCAGAAGATTTAGTGCTATGTTGACGAGTATTAATAACATGGTGATGCATTATCAAAATGAAATGATTGATTATGATGTACGAATAGTTTTTGTCGCGCATGGGATTCGCTTTGTCACCAATGATAAATTAAAAAATACGCCTTTTGCTGAAGATAAAGCGATGGCAGAGAGGCGTGAAAGCAATACTGGAAGGCTTTCAACATTGAACTCAATGCATGAAGTTAAGCTAGAGTTGTGTGAGATTACACGTGCGGGTGCTGGG
>CAZYCY010000160.1:0-5806 GCA_964646145.1 uncultured Thiotrichaceae bacterium | reverse complement strand
CCTAAGGAGAAAAATGGATGTTTTTACAAGACAGTATCCATTTTTTAAGCACAGAGCGAATAAAATCATGCTAACCGTGAGGTATTTGAAATGACTGCACTGACCACCCTTGACGAGCTTAAACAGCACATCACTCTATTAGCCAGCGTAGAACAGTCTGAAGCACCATTTATCAGTTGTTATCTTAACCTGGAAGATGGCGCAGATAGCTGGCGTGAAACACTCGACAAACGTGCTCTTGTTTTACGGCGAATCCTTAAAGGTGACGACCTTGACGATTTCGAATATGCGCTGGATAAAATCAAAACCTGGCTTGACACTAATTTGCTTGCAGAAACACAAGGTGTCGCTATTTTTGTACGTGGCATTTTCGGTGGCGCTTTCATGCTACCGTTGCAATTTGCCGCACCACTGCCCAACTGGATTGCAATTTACCCAACGCCCAACATCTATCACCTGATGGAGCTTAAAGACAACTACGACCGATATATTGTTTTACTCGCCATGCCAGACTGGGTTCGCATCCTCGAAGTAAACCTGGGTGCTGCCACCACAACGGCCTGGCTCAACAATGCTGAATTACACCAGCGCATTGGATCAGAACGGAGTCGTCCTCACTATCAGGTAAACCAGTCACATCGCGGCGATAAATTTCTATCTGAAAAGATCGCTGTGCTGGAAAAATTAATGAATACAGGTGGTCATAGCCACCTTATCATCGCTGGTGATCCCGAAATCAGCCAACGCCTGCGCCGTGCTTTACCTGACAACCTGACTAAGAGGCTGGTAGATATCATCCCGGCTGCCGAACGCGACGGCCAGGCTGATGTAATAATGGCAACCCTGTCCAGCTTTATAGAATACGAAGAACAGGAGTCTCAAAGCATTGCTGAACGCCTCATCGAAGGGCTGCGCAACCATAATCTGGCCGTCGTCGGCACAGCAAACTCGCTCGATGCGCTACGCTGGAGCGAAGTAGACACACTGGTCATGACCAGCAGATATCAACCCGATCCTGGCTGGAGCTGCAGCCACTGCCAGGCCATCGGCACTGAGGTTCCCGAAACATCCATCTGCCCGCAATGTGAACATTCTAAAGTACGACCTGTTGATGTCAGGGAGTTGCTATTGCGCCTGGCCGGTCAGCAGGAACGCCCGGTAGAAATAGTAGAACAGTCGGATGCACTTATGTCATTAGGTGGCGTTGGCTGTCTGCTTCGCACCCATCTTGAAGTGAGAGACAGTACACAAAAAATAGTAGCTGCTGCGTCCAGCTAATAGCATCCAAATTAAAGTCTCCGCTTGCAACAAATCACAAACAAAATAAGACTTACAACGACTGGTTCAAATAACTTAGCCAACCAGCCAACCTCTACGGAATAACAACTATGATTATTAGACTCTTTGGACTTTTTCTGCTGACCAGCATTCTATCAGCTTGTGCCGATCCGCCGTATCACAACCTGAATAATGAACAACTGGAAACCATGCTAGAGCAAGGCATACCAATTTATGACATTCGCCGCGCAGAAGAATGGCGTCAGACGGGCGTGGTTGCAAACAGCAAGCTGATGACTTTTTTCGATGCTAGCGGACGTGTACTGCCCGATTTTATGCCCCATTTCACGGCAACTATAGGCAAAGATGATCCGGTAATATTGATTTGCCGTACCGGTAACCGCACCAGCACACTAGCACGCTATTTGAGTGAGCAAATAGGCTACACTCGGGTGTATAATGTACGCGATGGCATTACTCGCTGGATCGGAGAAAATCGACCGGTAATACGTCCATAACCTGTAAACAATATAGATATAAACAAAACATACAATATGAGCAACTCCCCAGACACAAGCACACTGCAATCACCTGGTCATAAACCACGACCTATGATAGACCTGCTGGTCAGCATTATTATTCCCTCAGTCATTCTAATGAAGCTTAGCGGTGAAGATGACCTTGGCGCGACCACCGCATTAATCACCGCACTGGCTTTCCCTCTGGGCTGGGGTCTGTTCGAGCGACTGAAATACAACAAAAACAACTTTATTGCTTTGCTGGGTTTAATCAGTGTATTGTTGACTGGCGGCATCGGTCTGCTGGAACTGGATACACAATGGCTGGCAGTCAAAGAGGCAGCCATTCCCGGACTGATTGGCATTGCAGTGCTGGTCTCTACGCGCACCCGTTACCCATTAATAAAAACCCTGTTGTACAGCCCAACAATTATGGATGTCGAAAAAATCAAGCTAAAACTTGAGGAACTCGGCAACACCATCGCCTTTGAAAACCGCCTGCTCAAAGCCACTTATCTGCTAAGCAGTACCTTTTTCTTCTCTGCAACCCTGAATTACATTCTTGCCCGCTGGATCGTCACCAGCCCGGCAGGTAGCACCGCTTTCAACGAAGAACTCGGGCGACTGACACTACTCAGCTACCCGGTCATTGCTATCCCGTCAATGCTGATGATGATGGCAATTTTTTATTACCTATGGCGAACCATCCATGGCATGACCGGGCTTAAACTGGAAGAAATCATTCATCATGAAGAGAAACATGACAAGGCATCAAATTAAGCCGATTCATGACTTAAGGGCACCTCTATTAACGCCGTCCTTTGGTTCGTAACCAACACATCCATGTGTTACTTTACGTGAAGATGAATCTTGAGTCCAAAATATGCCATATTTTCGTTGCAAATCTTCGCAATAGCCCACTCACGTGCCCATGTTGATAATAACGTGTGCCTTAATCAGAGATTCCCTAGCAGTTAACAAACACCGCCCATGATTTTACTGCCAACACCAACATTACTGGAAAGTCTGTACTGGATCACTGTTTTTTATCGGTCTGCTACAGCTAAACATAGATGTCACGCTGGTCGCTGTTATAGCCGGGTTCAGTATTTTTAGTGCTCGTTTGCTGGCTATTTATTACAACATTAATTTACCCCGTTTCGCTTTAAACCCACACCGTAGGTTGGAACGAGGTGCGAACTCCAACGAATATCAGCAGCCTCTGTGTTTAGGACTCAGGATCAAATAACTTACGAAACTTAACTTGCCTTTTTGCTCCAGCTTGAATGATCTCAAATCGTTGCGTAGCGCAACTATGCGCCTTTTGAGATCATCCAATCTGAAACAAAAATTCGGCGTTAAGTTCCGCATCTTATTTAATCCTGAGTCCTTAGGGTCGCACCTCAACCTACAAACTCCTGCTCCTAAACGATTAATATGACAACACTAATAACATTACAGCAACGTATAAGTCGGCTGGTATCAACCACTCTGTTCGAGCGCACAATCATCGGCCTCATTCTACTCAACGCACTCATTCTTGGACTGGAAACCAGTGCTACCCTGGTAGCAAGTTATGGCAAGTGGTTTGAACTGGGTCACCAGCTGATTCTGGCAACCTTCATCATTGAAGCACTGCTTAAAATCAGTGCCGTTGTCCCGCGCTTAAAACTGTACTTTGGGAACGGCTGGAATTTATTCGACTTCAGCATTATTGTGCTGTCATTACTGCCCGCCACGGGCGAACTGGCGATGATCGCTCGCCTTGCACGTCTATTGCGTGTATTACGCCTGATCTCCACTATCCCGGAACTACGTCTGATCGTTGCCACTTTAATGCGCAGCATCCCCAGCATGGGTAACATCATACTGCTAATGTCCATCATCTTCTATATTTACGCCATCGCTGGATTTCATCTGTTTCATCAGCATGACCCACAACACTGGGGCACGCTGGGTCTGTCACTGCTCTCCCTGTTCCGCATTGTCACCCTGGAGGACTGGACGGATCTCATGTACACTGCCATGGAAGGGCAGCCTTTTGCTTGGATATATTTCGTCAGCTTCGTGATCATGGGTACCTTTGTCATCATCAACCTGTTTATTGCAGTAGTCATCAATAACCTGGAAGAAGCAAAGGCAGAAAGTCTGGCAGAGCTTCAGCAACCCGTCTCACACGATGAATTGCTGAAGGAGCTGGCGGATACACAACAGGCAATGGCGAGACTGCGCTCGCGCATGGAGCGCATGAAGTAGACCAGGCAACCTCAAAGCATGTACAGCAATGGCAGCGTTCCTATCAGATGCTGGTTTTCGCTGCAGCCCTTAACTGCTTTTGTGAAGTATGGGCTAACAACCGGATTTTAACTAAAAAGCTCTCACTGTTTTCATGACACACTTGCTCCTTACAAATAAATGCAACTAAAAGTATTCCTTAATTATGAAGATAAATAATAGTGAAATTATCAAACAAACTCTGAAACGGCACCACCTGTTCTCAAAACTGAGCGAGTTACAACTTGACGGCGTTTACCGACACAGCCAGGTTCATAAACTAAATGAAGGTCAACTATTGTTTAATCAGGATGACAAAGTCACCTCTTTTTACATGATACTAAGCGGAAAAATAAAACTTTTTCGCATATCTCCAGATGGTCAAGAAAAAATTATTGAACTTGTAAAATCTGGTGAAGTTTTTGCAGAAGCACTGATGTTCACAAATCACCCCGATTACCCGGTAAGTTCTGCCGCACTTTGCGACACCATCGTTATTAGCATTAACGCGAAAAACTTCCAGAAAATGCTGTGGGACTCAACCGCCACCTGCTTACTGCTGCTTGGTGACATGAGCTTCCGACTAAGAAAAATGGTTAAAGAAATTGATACCTTAACCTTGCATTCCGGCACCTGCCGTGTTGCCTCTTATTTAATGCAGGAAATGCCTGAAGGCAACAACAGCTTCAAACTGGACACCGCTAAAAATGTTATCGCAGCAAGGTTATCGGTCAAACCGGAAACCTTTTCACGCATCATTAAAAGCCTGAAGAGCCAGGGCATTCTAACCATTGATGGCAGCTATGTAACGATTCACGATCTTGATGCTTTAAAAAACCACAGCATAGTTTAACCAGCTACAGTACTTCCAAAAAATTATTTCAGCATTTTATGTTGCCGTTTATTTGCCACCCCGACTCGTGTTACTTTGCTTTTTTTGTTAATCAATAGTTCAAACGATGACTTTTCAGCGGTACGCAAATAATCCGCACTCAAGGCTTCAAACAACATGACCGCATCAATATCAATTCTGTTTTTTATAATACCAAACATCAAGACAAATAACCGTTGTAAAGATATCTTCCAGGTACTACCAGCCACCTGATAAAGCCCATCACTTAGATGCATAAAATGTTCAAATGGCGAACCGTTTAAGATCAGCGGCAGGGTGTTTTTAAAGCGCCCTGAATTAGCGATCATATCCCAGTAGCGAGCAAAACGATTAACCCGCTGCATAGTGTCAAAATCTACATCTCGAGTGCGTAAAATATTGTAGGGAGGTTCTGGATTATAACGTAACTGATATTCTTCATTATGGCGATTTAACGGCACCCCACGTAAGCGTTTTAGTATGCCAAGCTGTATTTCGTGCGGCCTTAAACCGATTAGTCGATCAAAACTTTTAGCAAAGTTAGACAAAGTATCTGATGGTAAACCAAAAATTAAATCTGCATGAATATAAGCATGCGAGCTTTCTCGTAACCAGCGTAAATTTTCACAGGTTTTTTTATTATTTTGCTTGCGACTGATTAATGACTGAACTCTTTCATCAAAGGTTTGCACGCCAATTTCAAATTGCAAAGCCTGTTCTGGAAATTTTTTAATAACTGCTTTCAATTTATCATCCAAGTTGTCAGGCACAACTTCAAAATGCAGGTATAGATCATCTGTCATACGTTCAAGAAAAAATTCAAGTATGGCCGTGCTACTACTGACTTTTAAATTAAAGGTGCGAT
>CAZYCY010000159.1:0-5812 GCA_964646145.1 uncultured Thiotrichaceae bacterium | reverse complement strand
CCTTTTTTTAGCCATTATAAAAACAAGGGTGTAAAGGCCTGATTTATTTTTTTATCAAGTCTAAAATCAGTCACCGTTGCTTTTGATAAATCAAATCCCAGACACCGTGACCGAGCTTGCGCCCACGGCGCTCGAACTTGCTTTCGCAGCGCGACCCCTGGTTATTTGAATAATTTCCGGCACCTGCAGTATTGATAAAACTTGTCGTTGTATCCATTTCTGCCAGCATTTGTCTGGCATAGTGCTGCCAGTCTGTTGCCATATGAAAAAACCCGCCGGGTTTTAATTTTTTAGCGACAAGCCGGATAAAGTCTGCACTAATGATACGCCGCTTCTGGTGACGCTTTTTGTGCCACGGGTCTGGAAAAAATAATTGTAGCTGTTGTAGTGAACTGTCGGCAATTTGACATTTTAACACATCAACAGCATCAAAACGAATGACCCTAATATTGTGAATGTATTCACTGTTGGCGAGGTGTATTAAATGACCGACACCGGGACCGTGTACTTCAATGCCGATAAAATTAGTTTCAGGCTGATTTTTTGCCTGTTGCAGCAAAGACTCACCATTGCCAAAACCTATTTCGACAATAACCTCATTCTCATTATGGAACAGCTCATTAAAGCATAAAAATTTTTCTGAAAAATTAATGCCATAGGTCGACCAGTGATTATCCAGCGCCTGCTGTTGCGCGCTGGTGACGCGCCCCTGACGCAACACAAAACTTTTTATGGTGCGGTGTTTTTTAGTGGATTTTTCTGCTTGATTATCGATGGGTTGTTTATCTTGCATGTTTTGATCATTTTTACAAGATTTTTTAATTTTGATCTCTATTCTTGGGTTAAACAACTCGCTAAAAAAAAGCTCCATCAATCGGCGAGGATGCAGAAGCAAAACGTTTTCTTGGCATACGCCCTGCCAGGTAGGCTTCGCGACCCGCAGCGACTGCTTTTTTCATGGCAGATGCCATCAGCACGGGGTTTTTTGCGGCAGCAATGGCGGTATTCATTAAAATACCGTCACAACCTAGCTCCATAGCGATAGCAGCATCTGAAGCAGTGCCAACACCAGCATCCACCAGAATCGGTACCTTGGCATTTTCGACAATGGTTAGAATATTGTATGGGTTACGAATACCCAGACCGGAGCCGATGGGTGCGGCTAAAGGCATTACTGCAACGCAGCCGATGTTTTCCAGCTCTTTGGCAATAAGCGGATCATCATTGGTGTAGACCATGACATCAAAACCATCGTCGACCAGAATTTGTGCGGCTTTCAGGGTTTCAACCGTATCGGGAAACAGGGTCTTCTCATCGCCTAACACTTCCAGTTTTACCAATTTGTGGCCACCTAATAATTCACGTGCCAGCTTGCAGGTACGAACCGCATCATCAACCGTGTAACAGCCAGCAGTGTTCGGTAACAAAGTGTATTTATCAAGTGGCAATTCATCCAATAAATTAGGCTGGTCAGGATTTTGCCCGATATTTGTACGCCGAATGGCGATAGTAATAATCTGTGCGCCACTTGCTTCCAGCGCAAGCCGGGTTTCTTCATTATCTTTATATTTGCCAGTGCCTACTAATAAACGTGACGTGTAGCTGTTGCCAGCAATCACCAGTGGTTGCTCGATATTTGTCTTAGGCATGTGAAATAGGACCGTTGTAATTGTTTTAAGGATAATGCAGCGGGGGTTATTGTACTTGATTTTAATGACGATACCTATGCTTTGGCGTGATCGCCGCAACCACCGCCAATGGCCTGTACAATTTCGACTTTGTCGCCTTCATTAAGCCTGTGTTTGCCGAAGCTGCTGTGCGAAACAAGCCGTTGATTAACTTCGACAGCAAGGCGTTTACCGGTTAAATCCAGGCTTTGCAGAAGCTGCTCAATCGTTGCGTCATTATCTATTTGTTTGTTCTCGCCGTTTAGAATAATCGTTTTCATTTTAATGCCCCCGGTTTCACCGTATAGTTTAATTGATCGTATTTACTCTGCTAGAATAAAACACCATAATGCAATGCTTTTCTTATATCATGAAAAAAATTTATAAAACTCGGGATTCACTTTGCCCTTACCAGCAACATAAAATAATAGAAAAATGCCAGATTGTATTATTGTAGGTGGCGGTGTAATTGGTCTGCTCACCGCGCGCCAGTTATTTTTAGAAGGCGTGGATGTACTGTTGCTGGAAAAAGGCTCGCTTGGTGGTGAGTCATCGTGGGCAGGTGGCGGCATTGTTTCACCACTTTACCCCTGGCGCTATAGCGATGCAGTTAATGTATTAGCAGAACGCAGTAAAAAGATTTATCCGCAATTAGCGAAAGCCTTGCTCGATGAAACCGGCAGTGATTGTGAACTAATTGACAGCGGCTTGTTTACCGTCACCGATTACCAGCAGGAAATTATTGACTGGGCGAAGACCTGGTCGGTCAATGCTCGCTTTATTAATGACAATAAAGCCATCCAGGAAATTGAAGGCAGTATTAGTGATGCGGTGGGCACAGGCATATGGATGCCGGACATCAAGCAAATCAGAAATCCGAAATTTGTTAAGGCATTAAAAGCCTCTTTTGATTACTTATCAATTCCTTATCGGGAACAAACCGCAGTCGATGAAATTGTAGTTGAAAGCAATAAAGTTACTGCTGTGCGTACCAAACAGAATACTTTTTTTTCAGATAAAATCATTATTGCCAGCGGGGCGTGGAGTGCGCAATTTAGTGTTACCCAAACATCCGTTAATGTGCTTCCAGTAAAAGGGCAGATGATAATGTATAAGGGCGAGCCCGATCTGGTGAAACGCATGGTTTTATCAGAAGGGCATTATGTCATTCCACGAAAAGATGGCAGGATATTAGCTGGCAGTACGCTGGAAAAAATCGGCTTTGACAAATCGGTGTCTTCGACAGCATTAGCAGAGTTACATCAGGCCGCAGTAGAACTGATTCCCCTGTTGGAAAATTTACCGATAGAACGGCAATGGGCAGGGCTAAGACCCGGCACCGAGCAAGGCATCCCCTATATTTGCCAGCACCATGACATTGCAGGTTTGTATGTTCATGCCGGACATTTTAGAAATGGTATCGTGTTGGGCGCAGCATCGTCTGAGTTGATGACCGATATAATACTGGCGCGTCGACCATGGTGTGATGCCTCGCCCTATACCATGCACGCGCCACACTAACGATGTTATAGCCGGAATAGCTCCAACTGGTAGAGCAAGTCACTCGTAATGACGAGGTTGGGAGTTCGATCCTCCCTTCCGGCATCATATTGAATTACAACACTTTATATAGCCTGATTAAACCAGCTATTAAAAAACAGCTCAGCCTGTATTTCCAGACGATTTGCATATCGATGTGTTTCTTCCCTTAATTGTTCTACACTAATTCCTGCTGTCTGCATAATTTCTGTTATATGACCGATGAACCACTTTTCCATGGCACGTTGAGTGACTTCTGGGTGGAACTGTAAGGCAAGAACATTCTTACCATAACTAAATGCCTGGTTTTGGTATTTCTCACTAGAGGCAAGTAGCACAGCGTTATCGGGCAGGTCAAAGGTTTCACCATGCCAGTGCAGCATAGAACAGTGTTTTGCGTTTAAATAACGTAATGCTGACTGCTCACCAGCTGTTGTTAAGCTCAGTCCCGACCAGCCAATTTCTTTCTCTTCGCCAGGATAAACCTTCGCACCCAGAGAACAAGCAATCAACTGTGCGCCAAGACATATACCCAATGTTGGCTTGTCAGCGGCAATACGCTGCTTGAGCAAATCCATCTCCAGCTCAAGAAAAGGAAACTGTTTTCCGTCATTAACACTAATAGGACCGCCTAGAATAATTAATAAGTCACCTGACAAAGCATTCATAAACGATAAACCATCATAGCCTGCATCAATATAATTTATTTGATAACCATGTACCTGTAGCACCGAGCTAAAACTGCCCAGATCTTCAAATGCCAGATGACGGATCACATTAACCATTTTATTATTTTTCATATTTTCAACCATTTATTGATACTTAGCGTAAAATGCTGACGAATGATTCCAGCCCGAATGCTAACAACTATGCCTGCCACTTTACACACCAGCCAGATTAAAACTTTAACCTTATTGCACAGCGGAAAAGTGCGTGACATTTATGATATTGATGATTCACATATGCTCATTGTCACCACCGATAGAATCTCGGCCTTTGATGTCATTATGCCAACCGCTATCCCTGGTAAAGGCATCATCCTGAACCAGATAACACAATTTTGGCTAAACAAACTGTCCCATATTATTCCCAACCAACAATGCGACCTTAAACTGGAAGACGTATTAAGCGATAAAACAGAACGCGATCAAGTCACAAATCACGCGATGATTGTCAAAAAATTAAAAGCATTGCCGGTAGAAGCCATTGTTCGCGGTTATATTATCGGCTCTGGCTGGAAAGATTACCTGGCAAACGGCGCAATCTGCGGTATTCAACTGCCCGATGGCCTTCAATTGGCTGATAAATTACCCGAAGCCATCTATACACCATCAACAAAAGCTGCGGTAGGCGCACACGATCAAAATATCGACTATACTCAGACAGAACAACTGCTAGGCAATGATATCGCACGCCAGGTGCGTGATGCCAGCTTACAACTTTATCAAGAAGCTGCAGATTATGCCCTGGAACGTGGCATTATTATCGCTGATACCAAGTTTGAATTTGGTCTCGATGCCAATAATCAATTGACACTGATCGATGAAGTTTTAACGCCTGATTCATCACGCTTCTGGGCAAAAGATGAGTACCGTCCTGGGAGTAGCCCGACCAGCTTCGATAAACAGTTCTTACGTGATTATCTGGAAACTTTAGATTGGAACAAAACTGCCCCCGGACCTGAACTGCCGAACTCAATTGTGGCAAAAACAGCCGAAAAATATGATAATGCCAAAAAACTATTGATAGAGTAATTATTGATGACGTTAATACAGCCAGGTATCTTTATTACCGGAACCAACACCGATGTAGGAAAAACCTTTGTTGGCGTTGGCATTGCCAAACAACTTAGCAAACAAAATGTCAAAGTCATTCCCAGAAAGCCGATTGAATCTGGCTGCCGGATGCACGATGGTGAACTTATCCCGCATGATGCTACTGCTTTAAAAAAAGCGGCTAATTACCAGGGTGCCTTATCTGAAATCTGCCCATACCGGTTCAAACCACCAATATCGCCAGCGCGAGCTGCTCATCTTGTTAGTGAGGCATTGACTACACAACAGCTAGTCAATATCTGTCTACAAGGCAGTGAGGATGGTTTTTTATTGGTTGAAGGTGCTGGCGGATTTTATTCTCCATTAGCTGAGGATGGGCTCAATGCCGATTTTGCAGCTGCTTTACAACTACCTGTTTTACTGGTTGCCGCCGACAGACTTGGGGCAATAAACCACGTGCTACTCAGCACGGAAGCCATCCGAAGCCGCGGACTGCAATTAATCGGCGTAGTATTAAATGCAGTGGATGACAAGCAGAATGAGGAGATGGACAATAGTGCTGATCTACGTGAACGCCTTGATTGTCCGGTGTTTTCTATCCCTTATGTTAAAGAAGGTGAAGCGTCTGTACCAGACGCTTTGATTAAACTACTAATGACAACTTCAAAAGTTTCAGACGTTTGCGAAACACGTTAAAACTTAACATGCCTCTGCATTTAACTCAGTACAATACCATGGTAAGGACGCAGGTTATTGATTTCTCCCTCCATCCTTTGGTTCGTGAAGATGAATCTTGAGTCCAAAATATGCCATATTTTCGTTGCAAATCTT
>CAZYCY010000158.1:2896-5815 GCA_964646145.1 uncultured Thiotrichaceae bacterium | reverse complement strand
ATCTGACCGCCCATATCAGCCACATATAAGCGGTCAATAAAACCATCGCCACGAATGTCCAGCACCGTTATCCGAGCTGGGATGCTATAGTCCATTTCGTCAATATGAGTCGTCGCGCCAACAAAGTCACCCGCGGACCATAACAACGCACCCGTTTTGGCATCGGCTATAAACACCGCTGCACCATCACTGCCTACACCATCAATAGTCTCTCTATGTTCATCCCAGTCGAGATCATAACCACCACCAAAAATCAAAACGGTTCTCTCCGTTGTGCCATCTTTGATTTTGCCAACATTCACCGTCGACCAGGTTTGACCCAGCTCGGCATAGTCACCCACGCCGCCTTTAATCACCCAGCGTAATTTCGGTGCGTCAGTATCCGTAACATCAATAGAATAAATATTGTTTCCACCGCGACGCATACCGATATATAAATAAACATGATCACCTTCAAGACTGTTAATGCCATTGTTATCTTTATCATTAACCCAAGCAACAACATCACCATCAAGACCATAAATCTTGTTGCTGGTGCTGTCATCCATCAGCACATTTAAATTACTTAACAGCTCTTGTGGAATAAAAGAGAATAGCTCTTTACCATCATCTGTATCAAACGCATGCAGATAACCATCGTTGGTTGCGACATATGCCACTATGTCTGAGGCAGTCTCAGTGCCGTATTCAATCAATGCGATCTGTGAATGTAGCGGTGAACCCATATTTGGTCGCATATCGGTAGTGTCGTTTGCAGCACCAAAGCGGTCGAACACATCAAAACCGGCTGCCCAGCCAAGCAGTGTTTCCCGACGAGGCGTACCAGAAATTTTATCGGGCAAGCCGGTAATTTTTAACATTGTCACATCATCTATAATGGCGGTATTGTCACTTTTTACCCTGTTAACAGTAGCGGTTAAGATGGCATTTTCTGCAGGTGCATAAACACCGTCAGTATTAGTATATGTGCCGGTAAAGGTATAAACATTGCGTGGATCCGGACTTAAATTAAGAAACTCATTGGCGGCACCGCCTTTGATAACCGAGCTGCCATCCACCAGATCAGACCAGAAACTTGTTGAGTTTTTATCAAAAAAACCGGTACCAGCATTAATCGCACGATTACCGTTTGCATCAGCAATAAAGGGTATTTTTTTCCCTGTATCAGTATCAACCTCAAATTTCAGCTCAAATTTTTTCAGATTTCCCGGCCAATGGTTGCCGATTGCTGGTTTAAACAAAGTGAAATACAAGTCGTTAAGATGGGTTGAACGATTAAATGCATTAACCGAAACGGCGGGTGATACAAATGTGGTATCTGTTTCAAAAATACTGGCTATAATGTTGTTTAAATTATTTGCTAAAGTAGTTGCATTGTCTGAAAAGAAGCGCTCACCAACACCTGTTGCCTCTTTACTTTCATCCGCCGTTTGCTGTAGCAGCACGTTCTGATTGCCAAAACCAATGGTGAATGTAGATATAACCTGATCACCATCTAGAGGACTTTGGTCATTTGTACCTATCGATTTTGCTATTTCATCCAGGCAGTTACCAACACAGTCCATTCCAGATTCAATATTATTGCGGCGTATAAGAGTTAAACTATCATCAACAGGATCACCATCAGTCAAAATAACCACATAGTTTTTCTGGCACTCGTTGGTGATTGGTGAAATGTAGGTGTCGCCGGTTCGTGACTCGGCTACACTTGGGTAGGGGCCAGCTTGTTCAGTCGAATTAATACCATAATCAACAGCACCGCCCCGAAAATACATTACTGCTTCATAAAAGGACCTAGACAAGGGCGTAGTACCTCTATGGGTCATTCTATCTAACTCAATACGAAACTTATCACGTTGTGAGCCTGGCACTATTGTATCAGGAATAGATCCTATATCAGCTACCGGTAGAACTATCATACCGCCAGCCCCATTTCGAGAAAAACGCATGAGACCAATATTAATACCGGAAACAGAAGCAACCAGGTTGTGCATAACATCTTTCATAATATCAATACGTCGCCGGTCAGCCAGGGGTGCATTGATTAGGTAATTCAGATAATTCCCGGAAAATAAGGTTCTGTTTTCACCTTTTGTATTCCAGTTTATTTCATCGTCCGACCGATCTGACCAGACCGGATTACCATTGCCTTCACCTGCCCACACCGCCGAACTGCTAGCATCTACTCCGTGTATCCCGCCATCTGCTTTACACTCTACATATGCAGTAAGGTCATTTACGGCTAGCGATCCATCCCAGCGATTATCACGGTACTGTGAAATTCTGCCGGTATAAAAACCGGTATTCTCCAGCGAACTTGCTGATTGACAAACAACAGCACTACGGTTGAATTGCCTTACCACGCTTTCAAAGCCAACTGCATCATTACACAAAAGCTCGGCATTGGTTTCGCCTACATCATTACTATCGAGAAAGCCAACGCCTTCAGCGACATAAACACGGTCATTATGATAGCAGGCATTATTACCACGAGAATAATCAACATCAGGGTCATATGGAAGCCGTACATTTCGCACCCAAGTACGCATGCTTCCTGATGTGTCCAGAATTAACAACAGGTTTGCCTGGGCAGCCGTAGAAACAGTCCCTACTGTAGTATAGATCTGGATATCCTCTGCCACAGCCGGTAATGAAACCATCATGCCGTACATCATGCCGATTACTGCATAGATTAGTTTTTTTGAAAGCTTATACATAATACTTTTCCTCAAGCTCGTTTACAGTGGCAGTGATATCCTTGCCTGTTTCTGTATTTGATTATTTACCAGTGTATTTCAGTAACATTTTTGCTATCTATTTCATAGAAAACAGTGGCATAGCGACCAATACGTGACTTTGCTTTTTTAAGTGGTACTTCTACGTCGTTTGCAAACGCCTTTGTAGAAGGCGTGATTTTTA
>CAZYCY010000158.1:0-2796 GCA_964646145.1 uncultured Thiotrichaceae bacterium | reverse complement strand
TTATTTAACATGGGTTTATTTAAAAACATTATTTCTCCGCAAATATATCTATAACGGTCTAAGATTTCTTAAATTGACTACGCTGGTTACCATAAAATAACGAAAATTGTCTGCCGCACCTAAGGTTACTGGTGCGCCAGCTATGTTGAATGTTTGAGGCGCTATATTTACACCTGTTTGTTCCCGGTCAGAGCGCATCACCAACCAGATTTTAGCTGCATAAACGTTCAACCAGTTATTCACACCAGCGGGGTTTACGTAACGATCCACCACCTGGTCGCCAGTAACATCTTCACCAAACTGAACTTGTAAATCACTGACACCAGAAATCACTAACTGGTTTTGCAATGCCGGACCGTTAACCAGTGCTACCCGGCGCAAGGAGGGTATGCCGTCATTGTCATCAGCAGTACCATCGGTAAAATTACTGATGTAATAGGCATAGGCATGTAATCTATGGTTGTTAGTCTGGTTGTTCACCGGCGGTGGTAAGGGATCATTGGCATTTAATTGTGGTGCTGCTACACCATCAGCAACAAACACTCGCCCGGTTACAAAATTACTACGTATATATATCTGATTTGCAACTGGCGCTATTGAAGGGTTACCATCTGCGTAACGAATTTCCAGTATATCGGTATTTGCCTGATGGGGTTGAGTCGCTGTAATACAGTTGTTAGTAAAAGGCGCGGCAATACCATCGATTGCAAAAACAGCTTGACCCAGATTGAGCGCCCAGCCCGGGTTACAATCATCTGTTATAACTATTGGCGACACACAAGAAGCATCAGAAGCATCACCTGTCCTGCATTCAATCAAGCCATCCCTATTGGTCGCGCCCCACATACCGGCATGACGCAAATCATAACTAATCATTTCAATGGCAAAGCGAGCATCGGCAACCATGTCCATCTGTGCTTCATTGGCTCGCTGGGTTTTTTGCGTGGTGCTGTGTAATGAAAATACACCACCGATAATGATAAGCCCAACCACCATTGCTACCATCAATTCAACCAGTGAGAACCCTGGTGAGCGATGGTATGTCTGCCCGGTGTTTTTTTTCATAAAAATTTGCATATCTAACATGGTATCGCCACACAAATATTTGCTGTTGCGGTATAGCTTCTTGCCACACCATCAACATCCATTGCATCCTGATTACGTTCAGCCCAGTTCACGGTTACTGTTACGGTTGCCATATTTGATGGTGTAACTGGACCTATCACATCAATCTCGGTAGTAGTAGCGGGTAAACCCGCTGTTAAATTTTCATTCCACCAGAACACATCGTCATCCGCTAATTGTTCCGGTGTACAATCATTTGTACCCGTGCAGTCATTTCTAGTGCCAGCAGCCGCTACATCATAAGCCGCCAACGCCGTAGGATTAACCCGCATGCTTTCAAACATTTCTCCAACTTTCATCATTGCTACCGAGCCATATACGGCGCTTTTCCCCGCTTGGAGTGAAACCGTCTGCAAGGAAGCAATGCCCAACAGGCCGACGGATAAAATCAGAAAACCGATTAACGCCTCCAACAAGGTAAAGCCTCGATTGTGTCGATAAAAACCCTTGTTCGGCATACTTGCCGGTTTACATATGGCTGAGTTATACATGGTATTTAATGATTTTGTTATGGGGAGCATGTGATCACCGATGCATTGTCTGAAACACGCGCTCTACCAGGAAGACCTAATATCACCGCGCGACTATCTACCATATTATTATTTGCATCAAGACGACAGAGGCTAAAAGTTCCTGATTGCGAAGCACCAAGGTTATCCATGGGTACCCCCCGAGAAGTAAAGGTCAAGGCACTAATCATTACAGCATTGTTGGATTGAAGTCGCCCTCTAACCGTTATTTGAGGGTCGTTGATATTGTCCTGTACCCGTAATAAACATTCGCCTCCTATCGTTGCAGCGGTGCAGCCAGCCAGGTTGCCTGCAGTTGCACCGTCACCATCATCATCAACAAACACAATCCAGCCATTTGCCCAGTTGTTAGCACCAGCACCAGCGCAATTTACGCCACTATTACTGGTACAGATGCTAACGCTGTTGTTTAGCTTTATCGCCTCGCTGCGTGCAATGTGCAAAGCCGAGACCAACTCATTGGTCGATGCAATCAATTGATTACCCTGCACGAAGGCTCTCAATGATGGCACGCCTACCGTAAGTAAAATACCAACAATCGCCACTGTTATCATCAGTTCCATCAAGGTGAATCCAGAATGCTTTTTTATGATTGTCAATTTCATGATTGTAATTTAAGACCAGTTTTCCAAATTTGCCAGCAGTTAGTGACAAACAGAGGTTTATTACAGATAAGTGGTCATTTTACTGTTAGTAAAGTTATAATTCACAGCACATTAACTATTAAAAATACTACTATGAATTTAGACAGAGTCAGCTCAGGCAAGAACCTACCAGATGAAATTAACGTCATCATCGAAATACCGGCACTAAGCGAGCCGGTTAAATATGAAGTGGATAAAGAAACCGGTGCCATGTTTGTTGACCGCTTCATGAGTACGGCTATGCATTACCCCTGCAATTACGGTTATGTGCCAAATACGCTATCAAAAGACGGTGATCCGGTTGATGTGCTGGTGACCACGCCTGTGCCGTTAATTTCTGGCTCAGTGATTCAGTGCCGCCCGATTGGTGTCTTGAAAATGACCGACGAATCCGGTGACGATGCCAAGATACTCGCGGTGCCCATTGATAAACTGTGCAAATCCTACCGCGCCGCTAAAACCATGGAAGATATGCAGCCCATGTTGCTTGATCAAAT
>CAZYCY010000157.1:0-5842 GCA_964646145.1 uncultured Thiotrichaceae bacterium | reverse complement strand
CTAAGAGCCTGTCCGAGAAGTTGCGCTACACTCTGGCTCCATCATTCGCTTGGTAAACGACGCATCTATGTGCCACTGCTCACTGAGAATAACTTTTATTCTTGCCTTAAATCGCGCACATTTTTAATTTAAAGTTTACGTCTTCTTTGCATTGTTCCGGGCGTAATGCAGGGTCATTATTTTTCATAAAGCGAACCGAAAAACGATGTTTTCCTGCGCTAATTTCTGGGTAGTACTGACTTTCTTTTGGTATATAAAGTCGCAGTAATAATACCGCCTGATTGGTATCCAGTGATTTCTGGAAAAAACCATGTTGTGCAATTTCATTTGTATCGTCGTTGCTATGCCTTAATACATCCAGTATTAATTGAATGGCTCTGTTTAAGTTGGCAAAGGGTGCAAACCATTGCTCGATATTTTTTTCCCGCTTGTCTTTGGCTTGAGTCAGCCAGTGTTGCAGTGCAGGTAAATCAAAGTCGCAGATGCTACCGGGAACAGAGCGTTTTTGCGCAATGGCGGCGAGCAGTTCGATATTTTTTGTCGCCTGCCCAGGCTGTCCTTTTTGTGCCTGTAATTCGCCAATGCGTTGGCGTATGTTTTTTAAAACAGAGGTAAGTTGTGACTGGTCAATTTGTGGGCGTTTAGCTAATCGTTGTAGCCGTGTATGTTGGCGGTCAAGTTCTTTGAGTACTTCTGATTTGATGTCGCTACGTGTGGTATAGGTCAGTATCTCAAGTATTGCGTTAATGGCTGCACGGTTATTCCAGTCCGATCCATGTTTCAGGTGGAAGGAATATTCCTGAAAGAGTTTTTCCAGGCGAAGGAAAGCACGTATTTTCTCGTTTAAAGGTTGTTCGTAAACGTAGTAGTCGGTCACTTGAGTGCTTTTTGTTGGATATTGATGCTGTATCCCGCCAACTATACACTTATTTTATTACAGTGTGACAGCAATTGTGTTTGTGCCGGATTCAACGGATTATTTTGCATAATTGCTGGTATTTTATATCTAATTGCGTAACTTGATCCACAAGTTGTTCGAGACTATTGTTGTTGTCGATAATATCGTCAGCAACACCGAGGCGCCTGGTATCCCCTACCTGTATGCTTATGATGGCCTGGATTTCATTTAAAGTTCGGTTGTCACGTTCTTGAATACGCTCGATTCTTAGCTTCTCTTTTGCTGTTACCACAAGTATGCGGTCGATAAGATCAGTAAAATCTGTTTCCAATAACAAGGGGACGACAATGATAAGGTAGTTGGCTGAGGGACGTTGATGCTTAAACTTCTGTATTTCCTTTTTGACTTCATTGCGTATGACAGGGTGTAACAGTTTTTCCAGCTGCTGTTTTTTCTGTTTATTATTAAAAATAATATGAGCCAGTTTTTTTCTGTCGATAGCACCGTTAACATCAAGCACCCGCTCACTAAAACTGGCAACGATTTCATTTTTCACCGCCTGATTATGATTAATCAGTTCGCGTGAAATAATATCGGTATCAATGATATTAATGCCAAGTTTTTGAAATTGGTCAGAAACGGCAGTTTTACCACTGCCAATACCACCGGTTAGTCCAATTTTTAGCATGGCTTGGAGTTATAGAAAAGAGAGATATGTCTGGTTGATGGTCTCGCCCCACAACAGAGCAATCCATCCAGCCATTGCCAGATAGGGTCCAAAAGGTATGGCTTGCCGTCGTTTGGTTTTACCCAGCAGCAACATGCTAATGCCGACTATTGCACCGACAACAGATGATAGCAAGATGATTTGTGGCAGATAGCTAAAACCCAGCCAGGCACCCAGTGCCGCCAGCAGCTTGAAGTCACCAAACCCCATGCCTTCTTTTTTGGTTAATAGTTTAAACAATTGATAAATCGACCAGAGAACCAAATAGCCTGCCATGGCACCAATAATACTGGATTTTAAATCGGTAAATAAACCAAAAAGGCTGAAAAAGATGCCCGCCCACAATAAGGGCAAGGTCATATTATCTGGTAGTAGTTGCTTCTTGAGGTCAATTAAAGTGAGTGCAATTAATGCCCAGGTAAACCCCAAGGCAGCCAGTGTTTGTATGGTCACACCAAATTGATAAGCCACTACAACAGACACAATGCCCGTGACGAGTTCAACAGCCGGGTATTGTGCAGAAATTTTTACAGCACAGGATGAACATTTTGCCCTTAGCAGTAAATAGCTAATAACGGGGATATTCTCCCAGAAACGTATCTTGTGACCACAGTTCGGACAGGCGGATGCAGGGCTTGCCAGATTAGTGGATAACAGTGTTGGCTCTATTTCAGGGGGGTCTAATTGAAGAAATTCATGACATTCCAGTTTCCAGTCACGTTCCATCATAAGAGGCAGGCGATAGGCGACAACGTTTAAAAAACTGCCTACGCAGAGCCCAAAAAATAACACTGTAGAATAAAAAAGCCACGGTGTAGACAGAAAAACAAGAGTAATATTTTCCAACATATGGCGGGTTACCTGAATACGGAGATGCTTTAAACCACTTCGCCCATTTTGAAAATAGGTAAATACATGGCAATGACCAGACCACCAATAACCACAGCAAGGAATGACATAATGAGCGGCTCCAGCATTGCAGTCAGGTTGTCTACTGCATCATCAACAGCCTCTTCATAGTACTCGGCAACTTTATTTAGCATCTCATCAAGCGCGCCGGATTCTTCACCAATGCCAACCATTTGAATCAGCATATTGGGAAATAGGTTTTTGTTTTGCGCAAGGCTGGTCTGTAATGTTGTGCCGGATGAAATATCATCTCTTACCTGTAAAATCGCACTTTGATAGACGCTATTACCTGCTGCGCCAGCCACAGACTCCATCGCTTCGACTAATGGAACACCAGCAGCAAACATAGTGGCGAGGGTTCTGGAAAAGCGAGCGATGGCTGCATTGGTTGTTAACAGACCAACTGCAGGTAGTTTAAGAGCGAGTTTATCCAAAGAATTTCTAAAAGCTTTTGATCTTATTTTAGCCTGCTTGAAGCCATAGATTGTGGCAACAATGATAGCAAGAAATGTCCAGACATTATTCACCAGGGTATCGGATAAGCCGACAACGAATAAAGTAAAAGCAGGTAGTTCAGCGCCAAAGCCCTCAAACATTTCAGCAAAGGTAGGCACAACAAAAATCAATAGAATCGCCGAAACCACCACTGCGACAATCAGTACAGCAATAGGGTAAGTCATTGCTTTTTTTATTTTATTTTTTAATGCTTCTGATTTTTCTTTGTAGGTGGCAACTTTTTCAAGCAGAGTTTCCAGGGCACCGGACTGCTCACCGGCATCAACCAGGCTGACAAACAAATCATCAAAATAAGCAGGATGTTGTGCCAGTGCGCTCGCTAATGTACCACCAGCTTCAATATCAAACTTAACCTGCATAATTAATTTTGCCATACTCGGGTTAGAGTGGCCCTGACCAACGATGTCAAAAGCCTGCACCATCGGCACACCTGCTTTCAGCATGGTGGCGAGCTGGCGACTAAAAACCGCAATATCTTTTGTGGTTATTGCTTGCGCTCTTGGCGAAAATAAGCTCCCCCTTTTTTTCCTGATTTTGCCTTTTTGAGGGATTAGACCCTGTTTGCGCAATTCTGCTTTCACTACATCTGCACTGGCAGCCGTCATTTCACCTTTGACAGTCCGTCCTTTTTTATTTATGCACACCCAGGAGTAGGTGTTATTTTTAATTTTTACCGCTGTTCTTGCCTTAGCCATTCTATATGTCCTAGTCGTTATTCTTTATTAGTCTTTCGTTACACGATTAATTTCTTCAAGGCTGGTTAAGCCTGCCACTACTTTTTTAATGGCAGACTGTCTTAAATTTGCAACGCCATCCTTCTTTGCCTGGTCGGCAACATCAATTGCCGTGCCGTTGTTCATGATAATTCGACCAATTTCATCAGAAATCGGCATTACCTGGTAGATGCCAACGCGCCCTTTGTAACCGTCACTGCACATGTCACAGCCGACTGCCTTGAATAAATCTGGTTCCGAATCTATTTGTTCGGTGGTGAATCCTTCTTCTTCCAGCGCCGGGCGTGGAATGTCGATTTTTTTCTTACAATGCGTGCATAAGCGACGTGCTAAGCGTTGGGCAATAATTAAAGACACCGCAGAAGCAATATTAAAAGGTGGTACGCCCATATTAACCAGCCGGGTTAGGGTGAGCGGTGCATCATTGGTATGCAGGGTAGACATCACCATATGTCCTGTTTGCGCTGCTTTAATAGCTATTTCCGCTGTTTGCAGGTCACGAATTTCACCCACCATGATGATGTCTGGATCCTGGCGTAAAAAAGCGCGTAAAGCGGTTTCAAAGGTTAAGCCGACCTTATCATTGACATTTACCTGGTTAATGCCCTCGAGGTTAATTTCCACTGGATCTTCAGCAGTTGAGATATTGGTATCGACAGTATTTAAAATATTTAGTCCAGTATATAAAGACACGGTTTTGCCGCTACCGGTAGGACCCGTCACCAGAATCATGCCGTATGGATTAGCCAGTGCGTTGAGATACAGCTCTTTCTGATCAGGTTCATAACCCAGCGCGTCAATGCCGAGTGAGGCGCTTGAAGGATCAAGAATACGTAATACAATTTTTTCACCAAACAGCGTTGGACAGGTATTAACACGAAAATCAATGGCTTTGCTTCTGGATATTTTTAATTTAATACGCCCGTCCTGAGGCACTCTTTTTTCGGCGGTGTCCATACGGGACATAACTTTTATGCGGGCGCATAATTTAGCACTCATAATAACGGGGGGGCGCGCTACCTCACGTAATACGCCATCAATACGAAGCCGCACACGGTAGATTTTTTCATAAGGTTCAAAATGGATATCGGATGCACCTTTTTTGATGGCGTCGAGTAAAATTTTATTAATAAACCGAACAACAGGCGTGTCATCAACCTCAGAGCCAGACTCCTCCTCTTTTGGTTGTGCATCGGGGTCGGTAAAATCCAGATTTTCAAGATCATCCAGATCACTAGCCATCAGCTCGTCCAGGGCGGTATCCTGCTCCTCCACCAGTTTGGCTACCATTTTGGACAGTTTGTCTTCTTCTACCAGAATGGCTTCGGTATTAATGCCGGTCTGAAATTTAATATCATCAATGGCAGCAAGATTAGTAGGGTCTGCAATGCCGACATATAAATGATTGCCACGTCTAAACAAAGGCAGGGCGTGGTGCTTTTGAATCAGTTTGTCATCGACAATGTTACGAGGTATGGCTTCCGGGTCGATGGCATCAAGGTTAAAAACCGGTAAGCCAAATTGTTTGGAAGCCTCTATGGCTATTCTAGTCGCAGAAAGCATCTGGTTACTGATTAAGTACTGAGTGAAAGAGATCTTTTCTTTGCGTGAAGCTTTTAGTGCCTTAACTGCTGTTTCCTCTTCTAATAAACCATCGACAACCAGTTTGTGTGCTAGACCTTTTAATTTTGCTGCCACTACCATGAATAGCCCCGGTTGTTTCTGTTTCTACGTTTGTTATTATTGAGTACATAATTACTGTTTAATCATAGACGATTTTTTTGAGAAATGCCTGCAAATGATTAACAACGCTTGCTCTGTTACAATGATGAGCTTTTATTGTAAAGCCAACTGAAAACCTTGTACTAATGAATCGGAAATTAAGGGTGCCCTGGCATTATTTTATGAGATAATGCGAAGGTATCTTTAATTTGCAACTTATTAGTAGGTTAGGTTTGTTAAAAGAGACTTCATAATTGAGCCTGAATGGGCTGGTTTCTACTAAAGAATAACTAAAGGGCATCTCTAAAGGGCGCTTCTATTAATTCCATCCTTAGG
>CAZYCY010000156.1:0-5881 GCA_964646145.1 uncultured Thiotrichaceae bacterium | reverse complement strand
CACCAGGCGTTGTTTCAGCATTAATGAGTGTGATAAAAAATCATCCTGACATTATCCATGAGCTGGAAGCTAAGTAAACGAACAACCCCAACCACCTCACCGCCACACACATCACGGGGACTGAAGTCCCGCCTGCTTTGGGTTTTGATGGCTTAGTAAACATTGAAATACACGGTTCTTGTTAGTGTTTCACTGCTGTTGTTTAGCCTCAGGGTGATAACGGTTTGCCCGGTTTTGCCTGCAATAGAGCTGATGGGTATCAAGATATCGCCACTTCTGTAATCTGCCGGTCTTAAAGCAGACAGATAACTGCCAATGGTAATAATGTCCTGCCTGTTGCTGGTGACGGTTAAGCTCATGTTTTCGCCTGCGGGGTTATCAATAAGGAGTTTTATGTTTGTATTGATAAAGTCTGCGGGTTCGTACTGTTCGCTGATTGTTAGAAAAAAATCAGTAACTCTGACCCCGTCGATCCGGTGTTACTGCCAAATGGCGGGACTGAAGCCCGCCTACTTTGTTAAATGTGGCACGGAAAGACCTGACCCCGTGTTGGCTTATAATCATGTGTAATGGTTCCGCATCGTCCTTTCTTTAACGGAAGCCCCGGTTGTGTGCGATCTAATGCTTGAATAGAAGTCTTTTCGTCAATACAGAATACAATTGCATTTTTAGGTGGGTCTAAATACAAGCCGACAACGTCGCATGGCTTCTCTTCAAAATTAGGGTCATTGCTGACTTTAAAGGTCTTTTCCAGGTGAGGTTTTAATCCTATTGACTGCCAGATTCGATTCACAAAACTATGGGTGGTCTTCAATTCTTTAGCCAGTGTTCGTGTCGATCAATGCGTTGCATTAGCAGGTTTTTCCTGAGTTGTTTTTTCAATGATTCTGTTTCTAAGTTTCGCCTGCTTTAATGTATTTTTCCCGCCATGGTTAGCACCTCTAGGCTTATCTTTACTGATTGATTCAAGCCCACCTTCGGCAAATCGGTTTCTCCATTTGCCAACCTTGTTAGGTAGGATATTAAGCTTTTGTGCAATCGTTTTATTATCCAGTCCCTCTGCTGATAACAGAACAACTTTGGAGCGTTCTGATAAGCGAATGGAGGCGGCTCGACTTCTTGTGTTTTTTTGGAGTATTTGCCTGTCTGCGTCAGTTAATATGATGGCTGTTGCTATTCTCATTACGTAATACGCTGTTATTTAAGGATTACTGTAGTTTAGCTAAATAGCTTATAATATGATATTAATTCAGGACTACTAGGAGCTTGTCCGAGAATAGAGAGCCTACTGCAAATCCCATAAAGGTTATAATCTGAGCTTATTGAAATCGTTAAATAGCGCAACTATTCGCTTCATTCAATAAGTTCACCTTATAACCTTTTTGTGATTTTCGCTACGGCTTCTATTCTCGGACAAGCTCCTAGGTGTTCGAATTTTATAAGTCTTACGCTTTTCAATGTCAGAATCGAAGCTAAGGCACTATAGGGCGCCTCTATTAATTGCTTGTGTCCTCTGGCAAGTCCAGCTCAGAGTCTGGGCTGGGCTTAAGGCTTAAAGCCCCGTAGGGCGCAATCAATTAATAGAGATGTCCTATATACAGCTATGCTTTGCAAATAAAAGGGATACATGAGATTAGTTAATGAACGACAACAACTGGTTCAACATATTCATGAGCAACTAACGGGTAAGAATAAAGAATTACCGGAAGATAAGCTCATTGGCGAAAATCCTCTGGATCGTTTTGTAACGGGTTTTTTGTTTCCTGTATTTGAAACAGAAGATGGCATTGATGACTCTCAGAATGAAACTGATGAATCCTCAGAAAATGTGGAAGACTCTGCTCAGGCTACCACGGTAACAAAACGTAAGCGTTACATCCCGCCATCCTCAGTTGGTTTTTCTTTTTTTATCTCTGGCGACGCTATCAACCTCAGGGTTTTTTTTAATGCTGTTCGCTATCAAAAAGAAGCAGATAAAGATGAAGAGGGGTTGTTCCAGAATATTTGGAAAAAAATACAACTAACCGATGATAACGGTGAAGAAGTTGTTTTTACCCCCGATGGTCTGAAGCAGTATGACGTGTTTACAGACAAAGAAGAATCAAAAGCCAGAATTGAAATATTATGGAGAGCCTATGCTGGTGGTTATATTGTTACGTTAACGTTGTTAAATGCACAATCAATCCAGAATATTGATGACCCAAAATCCTTTGTTGGTGAGCAAAATATAAAAACCTTGTTTAGTGTAGAGTTATCCTGCATCATTGAATCTGGTGAGTTGAATGTCTATCCATCCAAAGACAGAGCGCTGCTATCAGAGGAAGAAAAGGAGATTGAACTGCGTTACAAAGACCAGCATGTTTATGCTGTTGGTCACGGCGCAGCGGCTAACTGGAAGAAAAATAGCGAAGGCAAAAGGGAGATTTTTGCTGATTTTTTACCCATGGTGGAGGTGCCTCAAGTTACCGCCAGCACCGCAGGAAAAAATAGCGAAGCACTGAGTTTCAAATATTTAAGCAGTGAGTCCCGTAAAGCGCTAATAGCTAAGCTGAATGCTTTTATCCTGGAGTATGCAGATTGGATTGAACAGCAGACAAAACAGGCAAGTCTTGAAGTCCCGGAAGATCTGAATACCGCTAGCAGTATTGTTAATAAACAAAAAACAGCTTTGCACAGAATGCAAAGAGGTGTCCGACTATTAGAAAGTGATGCTCACGTCTGGCAGGCGTTTGTCAGCATGAATTTGGCCATGTTAATGCAATGGAAAGCGGGTAAGTCTGAAGTGCAGGATGAAGATTTTTCCTGGCGACCTTTTCAGCTTGCTTTTATATTGATGACGCTGGAATCAAGTATTAATGGTGATAATGAGTATCGTGACACGGTTGATCTTATCTGGTTTCCAACAGGTGGCGGCAAAACGGAAGCCTATCTGGGCTTGATGGCATTTCTGTTTCTCTATCGAAGGTTGCAATATCCGGCAAGCTCAGGTGGCACAGTTGCCATTATGCGTTATACCCTCAGACTGCTAACAACACAGCAGTTTTTGCGTGCCAACAAAGTGATTTTTGCACTGGAATTAATCAGAAGAGAAACTCCGGATCAGTATGGCAAAGAAGCTTTTACCTCAGGGCTTTGGGTTGGCGGAGCAAGCTCGCCGAATACATTTTCTCAAGCAATAGGTGTTCTGGAAAAAGAGCAGTATAGCAAACTGGTGTTGACGCATTGCCCATGGTGCAATAGCAAGTTTCAGCCTGAGAATTATTGCCACGCAGAAGACTCTTTTCATTATGTCTGTACCCATATTAACTGCGATTTCGGCAAGTCAGATAACAATATTCTACCCTGTAATGTGGTCGATGAAGCGCTTTATCATTCGCCACCTACTTTGTTGCTGGCAACGGTTGATAAATTTGCCAGACTTGCATGGGAAGAGCGGGCAGCTGTATTTTTTGGGGAAAAAGTTAATCGACCGCCTGAACTGATTATTCAGGATGAGCTGCATTTGATTTCAAGCGCACTGGGTTCAATTGTTGGACTTTATGAGGCGGGTATCGATACGGCATTGATTGCCAGAGGCATGAGAAGCAAATACATCGCCTCGACAGCAACCATTAAACATGCCGCTAAGCAGGTGAAATCCCTCTTTGCTAGAGAGATGCAGGTATTTCCGCCCTCTGGTTTGCGTTATGAAGATTCCTATTTTGCTAAAACCGTGCCGCTGGAGCAGAAGCCCGGGAGGTTATATATTGGTTATCTTGCGCCATTATTGTCCAGACAAAACTGCATGGCACCACTGGCAGCATCATTATTGGCAACGCCTGTTGACCTGTTCGCCAATAATGAACAATACATCGACAAGTGGTGGACACAAATTGTTTATCATGGCAGTTTAAAGGGCGTAAACAACAGCCGAACGCTTTATCAAAATCAGATAGAAACGAGATTAAACAAGCTGATTCTGAGTTTTTTAAAGCAGCAGATAGAAATACATCAAGCTGGATTTAGCCGTGATAAAAGGTTGCAAAACGTGAGCGACTTCCAGAAAATTCAGGATCTTGAAATTAAAAAGATTGTGGATTATTACCTGCCCGTTAGAGAGCTGAATATTAAAGTGTTAAGCAGCAATCAAACGGCAGAAGAGAATGCTGAAATATTTACCCAGTTGGCAAAAGAAAAGCACGAGGTACAAGCTGTTGATGTTGCACTGGCAACCAATATGATTTCTGTCGGACTGGATGTTTCCAGGCTTGCAGTAATGATAATAAACGGTCAACCCCTTACCACAGCGGAATACATTCAAGCCAGCAGCCGTGTTGGGCGCGGCGACACGCCTGGCATTGTTTATGTCAACTTCTACAAGACGCAGGCTCGAAGTTTGTCACACTATGAAAACTTTCGCTCCTACCATGATGCCTTTTACCGCTATGTTGAGCCTTCCAGCCTGACACCGTTTACCTGGCAGGCGCGTCAACGCGCTTTACACGCCGCACTTGTTATTGCTGTTCGTCACTCAGTAACAGGCTTGTTGAACAATGCATCTGCAGAACAGTTTGATAAGCATAATGATGTTATAAAAAAAGTCATCCATGAATTAAAGAGTCGCTGCAATAAGGCAATAAATAACGCTCAGGAACAAAAATCCACAGAGCAGCATATTGATTCATTAATTGAACAATGGCAGCGGCACGTTGATTATTGTAATCAGCAAAGGATGAATCTTGTTTACTATTCAAAAGATAAAGGAGAAGCAAACCTTTTATGTGATTTTTCTGAAAACAACGGACTCTGGAAAACATTGAACTCAATGAGAAATGTAGAAAACACGGCATTGATGAAGTTGTTAGCCGGGGTGAAAGCGGTATGAAAAATAACAGACAAAAATATACCCCTGTGCGGTTTTCACACCTTACCTCTTATGCAGGCATTGGCGCTATTGTTCGTGGTGCAGAAGACCGCTTAATGGTGCTGGTGGACACCCGTTATTGGCGTGATCAGCAGGGTGAAACCACTACAAAAATGATTCCCTATGTCAGGCGTATTACCACGGCGCTGAATCTTGATAAAGAACTACACATGCCCCCTGAAGCTACAGAAACAGATCAGGGGTTATCTGGTGCTTACTTACCCGCTGTATTGTTCCCCCGTTACGCAGTATGTAAAAAATGTGGACTGCTACATAACCGACCCTGGAGCAAGCAACAGCAAAATCTTGATGAGAAAGTCTATTGTCAGTCTGATGCCTGTAACGGAATTCTAGAACAAGTGACCTGGTGTGCTGTTAGTAGCAAAGGGCATCTGGCAGAGGTTCCCTGGCACACTATTTGTCATCTTGATTCAACCATTAAATGTGAAGCTGACTATAACGCTGAGTATCTGAAATTAACCGTTAATCGCAACGGTAAGCGGATGATTTATTGTCGTCGATGCCATAGTAAGCATATTTTTGAAAATTTAAAAGGTCTGAGTTTCATCAATCAGCAGCAGCCCTGGATCTTTGGCGGCACGCCCCATCTGGAAGAAACAGACAAAGTTGAAATTCTTGAGGTCAATAATCCCGGTGTGTATATCTCCGAACGTGTTAATGCGCTTGTCATTCCACCTGAATCAAGAATCAGTCAGTCAACAGTTGTGGATAGACTTTTTCGAAATTCAAAACTGTGTCGTGAAATTGATGCTATCAAACTGCCTTTACGTCGTAAAAGTAAAATCATGGAAATTGCCCGGCAATTAAAAACATCCGCGCAGGAAGTTAAAGAAGCACTCAAGGAAATTAAAAAAGGTTATCCATGGCTTGATGATTTTACGATTAATGATTTATATGAAGATGAATATTAATCGTTGCATAAGTTCTCGCATGATATAATTATCGAATGAAAAGATC
>CAZYCY010000155.1:0-5893 GCA_964646145.1 uncultured Thiotrichaceae bacterium | reverse complement strand
AAAAAAATAAGGATGAAAATTCATGGCAATAATTACTTGCAAATAAAATAAAAACGTAACTACTCAGCGTATTATCCAGGTAAGGATGTAGGTTATTGATTTTTCAGGCATCTGCAACATGGATGTTGCAGTAGAGCGTACATGGACGTATTTACAGCGTCCTTAAAAATCAATAACCTGCGTCCTTTTCCAAAATTACGCTGAGTAGTTACATAAAAACAAGGTTCAAAAAGATTGTCTTGTAAGACAGAATCCAAGTGTTCTTAAACTCTAACAAGAGTTTAAGAACACCATTACTTATTTAGAATGCATAGTCGAGACGCACACCAATTTCACGTCGTTCTCCCAATGTGGCAAGGGCATTCGGACCAAATTCATAGGTGAAAAACTCTTCGTCAAACATATTTATAGCATAGGCCGTCAGTATTGTTTTTCCCCAGGAATACCCGAATTTAGCATCAACCGTGCTATAAGATTCTAACGTGACAAGCGAATCGATCCCGCCTTCAAGCCGAGAAACTGATGAGCTGACGTATTTTGCCGAACCTGCACCAAACCAACCGATCACATCGCCCCAATGAAAACCCAGCGCAATGCTCGTTTCAGGAGCATTCGCAAATGGCAGACCTTTGTAATTTTCTTCATGAATAATGAAGTCCTTGAATTCGGTCCTCAGCAAGCCAACTGCAGCATAGATATTCAGCATATCGCTGGCTACGTAATTGACATCCACCTCCATTCCGTAAGACTCGGATTCCCCTGCATTTACAATATAGCCTGAAGCTCCCATTGCCGGATCGAAACGTATTTCAACCTGTTGATCCTGCCAGTTCTGATAGAAAATATTCGTAGCAACATCCAAGCGATTTTGCAGGAAAGAACCGCGCCATGACAACTCCAGATTACGGGTTGCTTCCGGGTCATATGAATACACGAACCCATCCGTCGAACGAATTCCTGAACCGCCAGAACGATACCCTTCCTGATAAACCAGGGAGAGCCTATTATTTTCGTTCAGCTGATGTTCAATACCCAGTTTGGGAATAAAGACAAGATCATCGAAAGAAGTGGATGTTTCTGAGCTGACGATACCATCTACTGAAAAAAATGCGTCTTGTTCCTTATCAATATAATCAACACGACTACCAGCAAGAATCCGCCAATCAGGGATGAACTCATAAGAAAGATCACCAAAAAGAGCAAGGTTGGTGATATCTGTAGAGTCTGTGCTTTGAGTAAATCTCGCACGCCGGGTGTCACGCCAGGCATTATTTTCTTCCTTGGCGGCATAAGCCCCAGCAACCCACTGTAACGAGCCAGAGTCATAATTGACCCGCACTTCCTGAGCCAAAATCTGTTCATCAAACGCACCCTGAGTAACCATAAACTCACCTGGTGTACCTTCGTTAATCGAGTTTCGTTCCGTCGTAGACTGGCTCAGTCCTGTCATAGCTGTCAGCATCATATTATTGTTAATATCATGGGTCACTTCCACCCCAAAGTTATCAACAGTCGCTGTGCGAGCCTCTTGAAACACCGGTAATGGAACAGGAGACCACGGAGGCGTCAGTTCACCCCAAATATCACCCCTGCGATCATCATAACTGGGTGAGCTCGGATGCCAGTCTGGACCGGCGATGTCATTGTATTCGGGACTATCAAAAGCATGAGAATAGCTGAACAGAACACGTGTTGTGTCACTGTCGGCTACTGGCAACCAAAGCAACTTACCCCGAACCTGATAGTATTCATCGATCGCAAAATCAGCAAAACGCGAATATTGTTCATAGCTCGGATAATTCAGATCGCTGTCCTTTTGTGACCATTCACCGCTGATGCGGAAAGCCAGACTGTCGGACAATGCATCGCCAAAAGCCAAGCCAACCTGTTTGCGATTGTTTTCACCAAAGGTCAGCTGGGCACGACCTGAACGTGCAAACTCGGGATCTTTTGTGCGCAGATAGATTGCCCCAGCCAGTGCATTACGACCTGTTAGTGTTGATTGTGGACCACGATAAACCTCCATCTGTTCGACGTCAAAAAGTCCACGCGCTCCCCGCCGGGTGCCTCCAACTGTTTGTTGCACGCCATCAATATAAAACGACGCCAGCGGTGCGCCAGCGCCACCTGGTGTTAAACCTTCAGAGTTTATACCCCGAATGACAAATCCGCTTTCGGTAAAATTGCCATCATTCACATTGACCATGCGTTTGAACGCGTCGCGCATGGTTTGATTTACAGGCGATGCCAGATTCTCGTCTTTCACAATTGCGATGCTGGAAAGTGTGCCCACACCCCTGTCTCCATAAACTGTAATCGCATCCAGGACGATTGCTTCTTTACTGTTACTCGTTGCTTTTAGGGTATAAACCTTTTCCCCTTTAGCAACCACAGCTAAACCAGTATCTTGAATCAATGTAGATAAACCTTGTTCAACAGAAAACTGTCCGTTTAAACCAGAACTGTTTAGACCATCAGTAAGTGCGGGATCAAATTGAATAGTGATATTGGATTGTGCCGCAAATTGTAATAGTGTATCCGTTAGTGAGCCTGCTGCTATATTGTAAGCCTGAGCTTGCTGGATGCTTGTTGATGTTGTTTCTGCTGCAATACCCATCACAGGTAGACCAATACTGCCGGCGAGCAGACCACTTAAAATAGCTACTCGTAATTTATTTGGTGTTAATGTCATGATTTATGATCCTCTTAGTCATTTTTTATGATTGCTGGATTCGAGTCATAAGTGCATAATCCAGAAAATTCTAAATCATTCAATGGTCTGGCAAGAACGATTGAGAATTTTCTGGCTAAACAATGAGTTATATAATTAAGTAAAACTTATTTTTTATACAACCTATTGATTAATAAGTAAATGCAGTTATGCGCTTATGACTCGAATTCAGAATTCTTATAAACAATGACTAATGAGATTTTAAAAGGGGACAACTTTTTACTTTTTATAGCAAATTAATTTATTCGAGGATGAATGCTAACCCAATAAGCGGTCTGGTAACGTACCGAAACAGGCAGTGTATCGGGTAATGCAGACAAGATCTGATCGGTATTATTGATCTGAAAAATACCCGAGATCCGTAGCTCCGCCACCGCAGGATCAAAACGCAAAATACCGGGGCGATAACGACTAATTTCTTGAAGAAAATCTTCTAACCGCATATTGCGTGCATAGAAAAAGCCCTTTGACCAAGCATCCACATGCTCCACTATCGGCATTATGCTAGCAATTTTGTCAACTGATAACAGCGTTTGTCGCCCAGCCTGAACTTGTTTACTCGCCGTGCCTGATCGCGTTCTTACTTCAACGATTCCTTCTAAAACAGAGAGTCGAGTCCATGGTTTGTTACTCAGTTTTCGAACAATAAAACGTGTACCCAACGGCTGCAACTCACCTTGAGAGGTTTGTACAATGAGCGGTCTTGATTGTGCCAAGAGGTGCGTACGATCTTTTCCGCTTTCAATCAACATTTCCCCTTGACGCAACACTATTCGGCGTTGCTGATCGGTAAATTCTATATCGACAATGGTGTGAGTATTTAAGTGTAGCTGGCTGCCATCCGCCAGCGTTGTCTGAAGCTGCTGCCCCTTGCTGGTTGAATAATCTGATGACCATGATTGCCAGGCGTTTGTACCATACGCAACATAACCGACAGGTGTTGCAATGATTAAAGCCGCCAGTGTTTTCAGTGCATTACGCCGGCTTGTCCTGATTTTTCGATCCAGGGTTTTCATACCTGTTCCAGCTGGGATTAAATCGAGTTTTGCCTGGATTTTCTGTACCCGCTGCCAAGCTTGTTCGTGTGCAGGGTGCGCTTTGCGCCATTGCTTGCAAGCTTTAATGTCTTCTAAGGTAGACTCGCCACTATGTAATCGCATCAGCCACTGAGCAGCGGCACGGGCGACTTCCTTGCTAATAACATTTTGTTGAAGAGGTGATTGAGCTTGATTCATAGAGATTATTGTTTGACGATTTTTTGCTGCAGCTTGGTAAATTACTTAACCATATTTAGGGTGACTTCTCAATAAGTCCGTGTGGTATATAATCTTGAGACACGCCGTGAATACATCCCTATAGGCATTATGTCCATGGATGGCGGTGCGATGACGGTAGCATCCATGCTACCGACAGTCTCAAAATCATATACCACACGGACTTATTGAGAAGTTACTATTTAGGTCATTAACCCGGTCATTATGCACTCTTCAAACGCTTTTGCCATATAGCGTTTAACCGTTCGCAAACTAATATTGAGCTCGATTGCAATCTCGGCATAGGTCATGCCTTCAAGTTGTGATAGCAGGAATGCTTTACGGATGGCGGGTCTCATGCTGTCAAAAAGTGCATCTAGCTCTAACAACGCCTCCTGAACAATCAGTTGTTCTTGCGGTGAAGGGATCTCTATCTCAGGAAGTTGAGATAACACCTCCAGGTAGGATTTTTCTAACGATTGACGGCGAAAATAATCACAAACAAGCCGCCCCGCTATTGTAGTTAAATAGGCTTTTGGTGTATGCAATTCTAATGGGGCTTGTTTTCTCATTAACCTGACAAAAACATCCTGACTCAGGTCGGCCGCTTGCTCTGGACACCCTAGTTTTTTGTATAACCAACCACATAACCAGCCATGATGGTCACTATATAACTGGTTAATTTGCTCATGAAGATAAACCTGTAATATATTGCGCCGAGAAACAATCAGACTTGATGACATTTGTTATTTGGCTCCTTAAATAGGTTGCGTGGGTTGAGTATTTAGTTTTTTAATTGTTTACGCTGAGACTTCCAGTAATTTGGCAATGGTTTTGTAGTGCAAACCTTCAAAATATTTAACAAAGGCATCGCGTCAGAGATGTTCAGCCGTATACCCACCCTAAGGGCTTGTCAAAAAATAACTTGACCATCTTGCTTATCTATCCTTTCGTCTTCGGCGTTGCCGAAAGGGTTACATACAATGAGTATGCGCCCCTTTTGGCGCCTTGAATACGAAACGATATCCGGCGCAATATGGTCAAGTTATTTTTTGACAAGCCCTAACTGTTTTTGTAGATTAAGCCGTACAAGCAGCCAGGTTGGTAACTGTAGAATAGAGTTGACTACGCGAAGGATAAGGGCTTGTGATCAAAAGTTTTTGTTGTGAAACAAACTCATTAAACGACATAGCCCTACACTGCCAAACACTGATTTTAATGCAAATGATTCTTATTATGGATTAAAAAGACAGCCATCGCAACCTGCAAATTAATCCCAAGCGCATAACCTGACAATAACCCACTGTGGCCGATAGGCTAATAACAATGTTTGCACTAATGCTGCAATGGTGAGTAGCCCTGTCCAGTAAACCAGTCCAACCGCGAGGCCCTGGCTTATTACACAAAGCAGGCAGGCCGATACCAAACAGATGCAGCCGATGACGCGAAAGGTTGTCACCTGCCATTCAGGGCATTTTTTGATTTGCGGACATATCTGTAAGAAGTGGCGTTTCATGGCAAGACTCAGGGCGATAAAGCCCATAAAAACAAGCATGAAGCTGAGGGCGATCATGGGGTTGCTGCATCCGTATTCTTGCCCGCACTTTTGCCCATGTTCTTGCTAATGTTAGTAGCCAACGAAGCAGTCTGTTTGCTCTGCATTTTTATCGCGGTTAGCCCGAATATGATACCAAATGCCAGTACGGTAAGATCAAAACCCGCCATCACCCAGTCTTGCTGAAGCAGGCTGATGCCCAAATGCCGTTGCGTGGTAAAGACATTCAACAAAGGCAGGCAGCTATACAGTAGCGCCGCTAGCCATAACAACTCAAGCCATGTGCGCTGAACACAATGCCTGAATACAGGATATAATAGCGCAAGCCCCCAACTGATAAACAGGGCATGCACT
>CAZYCY010000154.1:0-5904 GCA_964646145.1 uncultured Thiotrichaceae bacterium | reverse complement strand
CGGCGTTAAGTTCCGCATCTTATTTAATCCTGAGTCCTTATCAAAGTAACTTCTCAAAGATACGCTGCAAATACGTCCATGTAAGCTTGATTACAGCAGCCTTGCTGTAGGCAGTCTTTAATAAATGCTATTTTTTTCATCCGACTCTGTAGTAACTACTATGAATAAACCTGTGCTAACCATTGAACCGTTGCTGGAAGTACCATCTGAAAATCGCCTGTTTATACGTCTATATAAACGTTTGAAACACGGTGTTGGCGAAGCAATTTTAAAATACAACATGATTGAGCATGGTGATCGCGTAATGGTTTGCTTGTCAGGAGGTAAAGACAGTTACCTCATGCTGGAATTACTGCAGGCTCTGCAGAAAAAAGCGCCGATATCTTTTGAACTGATAGCGGTTAATCTCGACCAGAAGCAACCCGGTTTTCCAGAAAATGTTTTGCCTGAATATTTGCAAAATCAAGCTATCGAGTATCACATAATCGAGCAGGATACCTACCGCATTGTTAAAGAAAAAGTTCCCCAGGGAAAAACCACCTGTGGACTATGTTCGCGTCTGCGACGAGGCATTTTATATTCATTTGCAGAAAAAATAGGTGCGACTAAAATTGCCTTAGGTCATCATCAGGATGACATTGTTGAAACATTTTTTTTAAATATGTTTTTTAACGCGCAGTTAAAAGCAATGCCACCAAAGTTATTAAGCGATAACAAAAAACACGTGGTCATTCGACCGCTGGCACTGTGTAAAGAAAAGGATATTGCAGCTTATGCAGCAATAAAAAAATACCCGATCATTCCCTGCAACTTATGTGGTTCACAGAAAAATATGCAACGCCAGACGATGAAAAAAATGCTGGCGCAATGGGAGCAGGAAAATCCGGGGCGCACAGAAATGATTTTTCGCAGCCTGCAGAATGTTAAGCCATCTCATTTGGCAGACAATCAATGCTACGATTTTGTCAGTATTGCCAAATAGGCTTTGGATGCGTTGTAGTGGCGCAGAGCTTATTTTTTTTAGAAGCAGCGGCGGATGCCGTTAACGATTAAGACACTGATTCAGTGGTGAGGTTTTTAAATGCCCGCTCAGCGTCAAAACCAGTCGCTCCATGCTTGTCTTTGTCTGCCAGATGAACTGCGGGTTTATAAAGGGCAGCTCTAAAAATAGAAGTGTGATTTAGGGAGCAGTGGCACAAGGATGTGGCGTTTACGAACCTAAGGATGGAGTGCAGAAAATAGTGCATTTTTTATCCAAAAAGGAGGAGAATAGTGAACTATTTAACGATTATCCAGGAGTGAAAAACTGCTGTTTTATGCGTCTCCATCCTTTGGTTGGTAAACGCCACATCCGTGTGGTACTACTCATAAATCGTGCTTCTATTTTTAGAGATGCCCTAAAGATAGAGCAATCATCCGAATTACCAGATTAGATCATCTGGCACCTTATAGTCAGCATAGGCGTCGTTTTCATCGGTTTCTGACTGCGCTTTATCAAATAAAATAATACGATTTGCATTTCGTTGTTGTATTTTTGTCGCAATCAGGCTGGGGACAAGTTCATATCGACCTTCTATGCAAGCGATGCCTAGTTTGCCCTGCATTATTTGCTGTTTCATTTCTTCATTAATGTAAAGTCGATTCACCTTTTTACGGTGTTCAAAGTTATAAACAATGTCACAGTTATCATCTCGTTTTATAAGATTGTCGTTAATGAGCTGATTGATTTCTGCCGAAATGGCTTTATTTCGTGCTTGTTCCTGCTTTTGTTTATTGAGTGCGCGATCACGCCTGTTTTTTTCATCTGCCAGTTGCTGAAGCTTTATCCTGGTTTCATCGACGGGGATTTCTTTGCTGTTTCGTTGCTGCTTTTGTTTTCTGGCTTTTTCCTGGTTGGCTTGTTTAAGTTGTTTTTTATTGACCAGGCCAGCTTTAAGTAACTGTTGTTGAAACGGGTTGTTCATCGCAATCAGATCCTGTAGTTCGTTATTTGGCTGCCGGGTTAATAATGCAAGCATTATCCTAAATAAATCAGTTGAATCTACTGCGAGCGTCCAATGCACTGAATCTTCAAGACTTTCCAAAACATTTTGACTTCACCCGTAGGGTGACTACGAATAAATCCAAAATAACTTGTAAAGTCTTGAATCTTCAGCACCTTGATCGCTCTCGCTACGATTCAACCGATTTATTTAGGATTATACGCTAATGCTCAGTTTTTCCTGTGGCGGTTACTGAAAAAAATCAAGGTTAGGTGATTGCTTCAGTAAAGCAATGTCTTTATCATTAGCCGTTTAAAAATAGCAAAGAAACAGTGATGAAGCAAAAAATAATCAACATGCTTGAGTTGCAGGATGCAATGAACAGTAAAGTAAATGCAGACTGGCGAAGTGCAGGAAATGAGTGGTATCGTGCAATCTGGATGGAATCCTCTGAAATGCTGGAGCATTATGGCTGGAAGTGGTGGAAAAAGCAGGAAGCCGATATTATGCAGGTGAAGCTCGAAGTGGTGGATATAGTACATTTTGCCTTGAGTATTCGTCTTGAGCAAAACCAGTCATTTGATGATACCGCTGAATTAATCGCCAGCGATTTTGAGAATTTGATGCAGGCAGAAGATATTCGAAAAACCATTGAGTGTCTTGCCTTGTTAACCCTGACCGATCAGGGGGCGCATTTTACTTTTATTGCAGGCATCATGAAATATCTTGATATGCCTTTTGATGAACTATATGAGATCTATGTTGGCAAGAACGTGTTGAACATGTTTCGTCAGGATAACGGTTATAAAGAAGGTCGTTATAGCAAAATCTGGAATGGTCGTGAGGATAACGAATATCTGGCTGATATTTTGCGGCAGTTAAATAGTGACAGCCAGACTTTTAAGAATGATGTTTATGTTGCGCTGGCAAAGAGTTATGCGGCATAAGTGGACGATGCTTGCCGCAAAAAGCGTGAAGAATATCGTTCTATGTGCTTTTTTCGGCAATATATATTGTTGCACCTGTGCTAAGGACTCAGGATCAAATAACTTACGAAACTTAACTTGCCTTTTTGCTCCAGCTTGAATGATCTCAAATCGTTGCGTAGCGCAACTATGCGCCTTTTGAGATCATCCAATCTGAAACAAAAATTCGGCGTTAAGTTCCGCATCTTATTTAATCCTGAGTCCTAAGGAAATCGAGGTATCGCGCAGTGCTTAAGGTGATACTGGTGCAGAATTTTACCTTGTAGAGTAAAATCTCCTAAACGTATTTCGCCAATTTTTTCGGGTATAAAGAATCTACCTTGCCAACGATTTTCGGGTCAGGTTTAAAGGCAACAGTTGGATCTTTTGCCGGGTAGTTCAAGCTATATAAAAAATGTCGCAGGCAATTTATTCGTGCGCGTTTTTTGTCATCGGATTTCACCACAACCCAAGGTGCGGCAGCAGTGTCAGTGTGAAAAAACATGCTACGCCTGGCTTCGGTGTAAGCATCCCATTTATCCAGCGACTCCAGGTCAATCGGGCTTAATTTCCAGTGTTTTAATGGGTCGTGAGAGCGCGAATGAAAGCGGCGAAGCTGCTCGTGGCGACTGACCGAAAACCAGTATTTACGTAATATCGTGCCGGAGTCAACCATCATACGCTCCAGATCGGGCACGGTGCGTAAAAACTCAAGGTGTTCTTCTGGAGTACAAAAATGCATGACCCGCTCGACACCAGCACGGTTGTACCAGGAACGGTCGAAAAACACAATTTCACCATTGGTCGGCATGTGGTCTATGTATCGCTGAAAATACCATTCACCTAATTCCCTGTTGGTTGGTTTTTCTAATGCGACCACATGCGCTGCTCTTGGGTTCAAATGTTCCATAAAACGTTTAATGGCACCGCCTTTACCCGCAGCATCGCGCCCCTCAAAAAAACCGATAATTCGCTTTCGCTTTTCTTTAACCCAGGCCTGAACTTTTAATAACTCTGCTTGTAATAATCTTTTTTCAATTTCATACTCTTCTCGGCTCATTTTTTTAGTATACGGGTATGCCCCCAGATCATAGCTGACCTGCAATAAATCACTGGCTGAAATTATATCCGGTGATGCCAATACTTTTTTAGGGTCTGACATGGCAGCAAGAATTTCTTTTAGATCTTTTTTGGTGCGAGTTTGAGATGAAGATACAGTGCTTGCCGTCTGTATCGGTGTGGTACTTTGTGTGGCAGGTTTGTCGATTATCGATTTTTGAGTGTCCATGAAGCCTCGCGTTGCGTTTTGTTTCTATTAGAAAATCTTCACCGAGTATAGCATTTGTTGCATGTGCAAGAAAGAGTGCTTGAATACTTGAGGGATTGCCGTCAATATGGGCGGACAAAATACTTAAAAAATACTTATAGGAGTCAAGTTATGACTGAAATTTTTGATTTGGTTTTCAATTTCTGGGTAGGTTTAGCCATATTGACCATTGTGCTGATGAAATCCTCGCTTAGATTCGTTCCGCAAAACCGTGCCTTCGTGGTTGAGCGTTTTGGTAAATTCAACAAAACCATGGAAGCGGGTTTGAATTTTCTGGTGCCTTTTATGGATAAGGTTAGCTATAAGCAGTCATTGAAGGAGCAGGCAGTTGATATTCCTAGCCAGGGGGCTATTACCAAAGATAATATTACCCTGGTTGTTGATGGTGTTTTATACCTGAAAGTGCTTGATCCATATAAATCCTCTTATGGTGTTGATGATTATAAGTACGCCATAATGCAGCTTGCACAAACCACCATGCGCAGTGAAATAGGCAAGATGGAGCTGGATAAAACCTTTAAAGAACGCGAAACCCTGAATATAAATATTGTTGCACAAATTAATGAGGCATCAGCTCCGTGGGGTGTTCAGGTATTGCGTTACGAGATTAAAGACATTGAACCGCCGCGCACCGTGCTTGAGGCAATGGAACGGCAGATGAAAGCCGAGCGTGATAAACGTGCGGCAATTCTGGAGTCCGAAGGTGAGCGTCAGTCTGCCATTAATGTGGCCGAGGGTCAAAAACAGGCAATCGTGCTGGCAGCAGAAGCCGATAAGTCAGAGCAGATATTGCTGGCAGAAGGTGAAGCCCAGGCAATTATTGCCGTGGCTGATGCCAGAGCCAAAGCCCTGGATGTGGTGGGTACTATTGCAGTACAGGAGAAAGGGCAGAAAGCCATTCAGCTGGATCTGGCAGAAGGTGCGATTAAAGCAAAACATGCGATAGCAAAAGAGTCGTCTGTGGTTTTATTAAGCGACGAAAAAACCAGTGCGTCGAATATTGTTGCAGAGGCCATGACCATTATTAATGCCATCAACAAAAAAAGCGAGACTAAGAGCAGTGCCAGCAATGACGCTGAAGCAAGTGGATAATGCTGGACTATATCAACAATAATATGGCAGGATTCTGGATTGCATTAGGTTTTGCCCTGCTTGCAGCTGAGGTTTTTCTATTTGGTTTTACCACCATTATTTTTGTCTTTGCTGGTCTGGGTGCGATCATTACTGGATTGTTAATGATGCTCGGCATAGTGCCGGAAACGTGGGCTGCAGGTGTTGCCAGTTTTGGCATTGCTACGGGCATCAGCAGTGCTGTGTTGTGGAAGCCGATGATGTTGATGCAGGGAAAGTCGCCAGCGAAGCAAAAGCCGACCAGTGATTTTGTTGGTATGGAGTTTGTTTTGATGGATGATATAAGCGTGACAGAACCAGGTATGTACCGTTATTCAGGCATGGACTGGAAAGTTGAGCTTGATCGCAGCAGTGATGACGAGCTTATAACAAAAGGCGAGCGGGTTGCGGTGGTGACGGTGCAGGTTGGCGTGCTATCTGTAATTAAAAGTAAGTAGCTGTCCCGTGCTTAGGACTCAGGATCAAATAACTTACGAAACTTAACTTGCCTTTTTGCTCC
>CAZYCY010000153.1:0-5946 GCA_964646145.1 uncultured Thiotrichaceae bacterium | reverse complement strand
GTTGAAATCCCTGGTGGTTTTGTTTTTACCGGGTTTTTGCTGATGTTCTTTTCATCTACGTTGGTCTCATTCGCTCCGGTTTTTTTTATGATTCGCGGTTTGGTGGTTTCATTTTTACGAATGGTCATTCGTTGTGCGTCAATGTTGCCGGGTTGGTCGCTATAGTTAACCAGACCCTTTTCATCCATCCATTTGTATATCCCGGCGTAGGAGGGGCTTAGAAACAGTAGACACAACGATATTGTAATAATGTTGCTGATGAATGTTTTTGTGTGCATTATCTGTATATACTTACTGTTTACTCGTAGTGCTAAAATAGCGACTAATGACCATAAAATCAACTGACGAGTTTTATCCGGGAGTTAGAGGTCGAAATCAGAAATCTTGTGAGCCTGTATAGGTGCCTGAGTATTTTGAAAATATTCATGCACTAGTAATAGCACATGAATGTGCTGTTTATGAACCAAAGGGTGATGTTATTTCCAGTATTTTTCAGCTTTGCCCTCTATTTTTGGATTTTTTCTGCTTGATATTTTAAAACATGCCCTCTTTGGAGTTAACTAAGGTTGGATTTAAGCAATGGCTGATCGTCGACTAAAAATATTTTACACCGTGGCACGCTTGCTTAATTTTACCAAAGCAGGTGAATATTTGCATATGACGCAGCCTGCAGTCACTTTTCAGATACGTCGCTTAGAAGATCAGTTTAATACCCGGTTATTCGACCGCACACACAACAAGGTAACGCTTACCGAGGCGGGCAAACAAGTTTATGTCTATGCCGATCGTATTTTAAAACTATATGACGAGATGAGTCACAGTATTACCGAGATGACGGGTGATGTTAGTGGCGGAGTGTCGCTAGGTGCGAGTACCACGATTGCTGAATACATGCTGCCATTGCTGATAGGTGAGTTTAAAGTAAAGTATCCTGAGGTGAGCATCAGTTTGAAGGAGTCTAATTCAGAAGACATTATTGCCATGGTGGAAAATAATGTGGTTGATTTGGCCATTGTAGAAGGTTCGGTCAATAACAAAAATTTAATTGTTGAGCAGTGCCGGGTGGACCAACTGGTGGTGATTACGCCAAATAATCATACTCTGGCAAAAGAAAATATACTGCATGTCAGAGATATTATCAGTCACCCGTTTATCGGTCGTGAAACGGGTTCAGGCACTCAGGAAGCCATTACTAATTACATAGAGCAACAAAGCCCGGACAGTTTGTTGAATGTGTGCTTCGAGTTAAGCAGTCCGGAAGCAATTAAAGGTGCGGTAGAAGCGGGCATGGGTATTTCAATTGTCTCACGTGCCAGTATCGATAAAGAATTGCGTCTGGGTACGTTAACGGCAGTAGAGTTAATGCCCAGGCTGGAGCGACCGTTTTCATTTGTTCGCCAGCGTTATAAGTTTAAATCCCGTGCTGCTGATGAGCTGTTAGAGTTTGCTCAGGAATTTTGTAGGAACATGGCTTGAGTGATTCTGCTCAAGCCTTCTAGTCACTCTGTTATAACAAAAAAACCATTTGATGAGTAAAAGTAAAAGCAGTCAGGATCTAATTAATCTTTATGAAGCGATGGATGGCAGTGGTAAAAAAAGCTTATCTGATTTCGCTGATTTTTTGTATGCTCAGGCTGCACCTGCATCAAAAGAAATATTACCACCGGATAATGTCCCACGACCACAGCAGGAAACTGTGGTGGGGGCAATAAAACGACTCAAAGTGACCTATTATATGATTGATAACATGTCAGTTTTTTCTGATGCTTCGTCGCTGATGACGGATAACATGGTGAAAGGACGTGATGTGGTCGAAGTTATCAATGAGATGGAAATATTATTTGAAAATGCTTATAAAAAGTTAGCACAAAAAGGTGCTAATAATCTGGACAGTGGTAATAGTTGATGAGTAGTAAAAATAATGATTGAGGTAATTAAAGGCTGGATTGATAAACATTTTTCTGATCCGCAGGCAATTATACTTACTGGTATCTTGGTATTTGGAACAATACTGGTGTTGTATTGGGGGGCGATTCTCACGCCGATTTTGGCTGGTATTGTTATTGCCTACGTTCTTGAGGGTCTGGTTAAAAATCTCAGTACTCTTGGTTTACCAAGAACTTTTGCCTTCTTAATCAGTTATGCCTTGTTTATTACCGTTCTGGCTTTTGTTTTATTTGGACTGGTGCCACTGGTTATTAGTCAAATCACGCAATTGTTGGCTGATTTTCCGCTAATAGCATATAAAGTGCAGGAACTTATTCTTGGTATTCCAGAGCGTTTTCCAATGTTAGCTGATCAGCAAGTTGAGAAAATGCTGGAGGGGTTTACTGCCGAGATGGTGACTGTAGGGCAGCGGCTGTTAACTGCCTCGTTAGCTTCAGCAGCGGGTGTGTTTACGGTGCTTTTCTATCTGGTCGTCGTCCCTATACTGGTGTTTTTCCTGCTAAAGGATAAAGTAGAAATTTTACAATGGTTTCGGCGTTTCATACCGAGTGATCGCACATTGGCTTCTTCAGTGTGGAAAGAAGTTGATGCCAAAATGGGCAATTATATACGTGGTAAATTACTGGAAATTATCATTGTTGGCATTGCCATGTACATTCCGTTGAAGTTTATGGGCATGAGTTATGCGGCAGTGATGAGCCTGCTGGTTGGTCTATCTGTTATTATCCCTTATGTTGGTGCTGTAGCAGTCACTATCCCCATGGCGATGGTTGCCTGGTTTCAGTGGGGCGCTAGCAGTGAGTTTGTTTATGTCATGATCGCCTATCTATTGGTGCAGTTTTTAGACGGCAATGTACTGGTGCCGTTATTGTTTTCTGAAATGGTCAATATCAATCCGGCAGCCATTATTATCGCTGTGCTTTTTTTTGGCGGGCTATGGGGTATCTGGGGTGTGTTTTTTGCGATACCTTTAGCGACTTTAGTTCAGGCAGTCATTAATTCGTGGCCGTCGATACAAGAGGCGCCCTAAATGCTTAAACGCCTCTGCATTTAACTCAGCATTATTATGAGGTCAGGGCGCAGGTTATTGATTTCTTCATCCTTTGGTTCGTGAACGGCACATTCTTGTGCCACTACTCAGGTCGCTGTGAATGCATCCCATGTTTGCTTACCTGACGCTCTACTGTAGCATCCATGCTACAGATGCCCTTAATTCAGAGTCACGCTTATCTGCTTTGTAGGGTCCTGCTCTGAGCAGTGCATTCGATAATAGTCGCGTATCACATTTTGGCAATGCGGTGAATATTGTCCTGCATTAACTTTACGCATTGCCAAGGTGAAAAAAACTTCAGCCTCTTCCGGTAGATACTTGATTAGCCGATCGTATGCCAACCTGGTCAGTTCACCGTTTCCGGTGCGAGTAGCGATAATGCAGTGGTTCAGGCAGAGGAAGCGCCAGGGACGCTGGGTGTTTTGTTTATCAAGATCGGCTTTCAGAAAATGGTCAGTCGCGAGCATGATGCACAGGCTGATTTCATAGAGTTCTTCAAGATCCTGTTGTTTAACGGATTGATTGGCAAAGGAAACAATACCGCTTACGATTAGCTCTAGTTCCCTGATCTCACCTTGCCTGTCTGCTATCCATGCGCCGGTTGATACAGCAAGCAATGCAACCAGGTGATGGTTATTAGGGTTATCATCCATCAGAGTGTACATGCGAGCTAGTAGTAATAGAATTTTTTCACCATCATGGCTAGCCTGTTCTGCAGAGCATAATTCTTGCCCTGATTCTTCTCTTAGCAGTGTGCGGAAAAAACACATGCTTGCTGTTTCTGCATTGCTTATAAAGTCCAGATGGTAGGGTTTCCAGGATATACGGCAGAACATTTCCTCAAACGCATCTTTATAAATAGAAGGATGCAAAATAAAGCTTTTAAAGTGCCTCATAATCAATAGCTTGTCAGCTCTATTTACGAATGAGAATCATTGTTATTGAATATTTTGCTTTTGTCAACTACTATTTAATATTTCGTTATTTTTTGAGCATTGCGCTGTTGATAAGTAAATATATATTTATCAATAGCTTAGTCAATGCTATAAGATTTTTTTATGCCCCCAGTAAATATATTATTATAGCAATGTAGACAGCTATGATTTATCATGCCGCTCGTATTTAAAAACCACAAAATTTACTGAGGAGTTAAGAAGTAATGATTACCAGCAACCCCTTCTCCGAACTTTCGGCATTTATCCCCACCTTTGTCATGCAGATGTATGTCATTTTGATGTTTATCCTGGTCATTGGCGGCACAGTGATCGATATGATTCACAAGAAAAGTGCGAAGTATTTTTTCGAAAACTCGAAAAAAGCACAGAAAGCAGCTAGTCGCACTGTAACTGGTGGTGAAAAAACATCGATTGCTCTAAAAACGTTAACCAATGAAGTGTTGACGTCGGCGGAATTCTCCAATCCAAAACGCAGAATTTCGCATCTTTTTACCATGTATGGTTTTATTCTTTTTGTCGCAACCACCGCAATATTGATTTTTGGTTATGCAGCAGCTGATGCAGTTACGCCTGCCATTCTGCCCATATTATGGCATCTTGGTGCAATTATGTTGTGTTTTGGTGGCTACTGGTTCTGGTTTGGCATTAGAGTTGATCTTGTCTCCGAGGCTAATCCCTGGTATCGCGTGATGCGTGCCGATCTGTTTATTCTTTCATTGCTGGCTACCTGTACCTTTGCATTGCTCTGGTCGGTAACAATGGGCTCTACTTTGGGCTGGTTATTTTTCATTTTCTTCATTGCGTCCAGCACGGTGTTATTTGGCGGTGTGTTGTGGTCTAAATTTGCACACATGTTCTTCAAACCTGCGGCTGCTTTCCAGAAGCGTGTTACCCAGGCAGACGGTTCGAGAGAGAATCTACCCGTTGATTTCGATCTGACGGATCCTGCTGTACAGGAAAAGTTTCCTGACATCCCTGAATACATGGGCAAAAACCCAGTCAATATGGGGCTTGGTATCAAGCGTGAGTCGCCAAACCACTACTAACGTTTGTTTTAACGTTTATTTAACTAATTAACTTAAAGAGAGAGTAATAATATGCCAACTTTTGTATATATGACTCGTTGTGATGGTTGTGGACAGTGCGTTGATATCTGCCCATCTGACATCATGCACATTGATAAAACATTGCGACGTGCTTACAACATTGAACCTAACATGTGCTGGGAGTGTTACTCCTGTGTGAAAGCCTGTCCTCATCAGGCAATTGATGTCCGTGGTTATGCAGACTTTGCACCACTGGGTCACTCAGTACGCGTACGCCGCGATGAAGAAAAAGGCACCATTGCCTGGCGCATCAAGTTCCGCAATGGTAAGAAAGACATGGAACTGCTAGCACCGATCACAACCAAGCCATGGGGCGAAGGCATTCCCCAACTTGCTAATGAGTCTGCGCCTGACCAGGAGATGCGCGACAGCCATCTGCTGTTCAACGAACCTAAATATATTCAACTTGATAAAGATGGTAAGGATAGTCTCCACACTCTCGAGTCGAATAAACTGACACTGAAAGCTGGAGTGTACTACTAATGGCTTACAAAACTATTATAGAAGACGATATCGACGTGCTGGTTGCTGGCGCGGGTCTCGGTGGTACTGGTGCTGCCTTTGAAGCAAGGTACTGGGGCAAAGACAAGAAGATTGTTATTGCCGAAAAAGCGAACATTGATCGTTCTGGTGCAGTAGCGCAGGGTTTATATGCGATTAACTGTTACATGGGTACGCGTTGGGGTGAAAATAACCCTGAAGATCACGTCCGTTATGCACGTATGGATTTAATGGGCATGGTGCGTGAAGATTTGGCGTTTGATATGGCTCGTCATGTTGACTCCGCTGTACACCAGTTTGAAGAGTGGGGCTTGCCAATCATGCGCGATGCCAAGACTGGCACTTATCTGCGTGAAGGTCGCTGGCAGATTATGATTCACGGTGA
>CAZYCY010000152.1:0-5957 GCA_964646145.1 uncultured Thiotrichaceae bacterium | reverse complement strand
ATTGCTTTTATAGGTTTTCACGATATAAGCAGCAATAATATTTTCAAATTCATCAGCAATGTTGTCACCTTTCAAGGTCACGGTTTTAATGCCGTCTTCATAAACCGGTGCCACTGGTATTTCACCAGTGCCGGGTAAGCTAATACCAATATTGGCATGTTTGCTTTCACCGGGACCGTTAACCACGCAGCCCATTACTGCTACCGACATTTCTTCTACACCCTGAAATTTTTTCTGCCAAACGGGCATTTGTGTGCGTAAATAGTTTTGTACCTGTGAAGCCAGTTGTTGAAAATAAGTGCTGGTAGTACGACCGCAGCCAGGGCAAGCGGTGACCAGTGGTACGAATGATCGTAAGCCCATGGTCTGTAAAATTTCCTGGGCGACGATTACTTCTTTTTCACGTGGCGCGCCCGGTTCTGGGGTAAGTGAGATGCGAATGGTATCGCCAATGCCCTCGTGCAATAGAATGCTGAGCGCAGCGGTAGAAGCGACAATGCCTTTTGAGCCGATGCCAGCTTCGGTTAAGCCAAGGTGAAGCGCATAATTATCGCGTTCAGCCAGTGAGCGATAAACGGTAACCAGATCCTGCACCACGCTCATCTTACAGGACAGAATGATTTTATTTTTTGCAAGTCCTATGTCCTGTGCCTGCTGCGCACTTTCCAGCGCGGAGCGGATCACCGCTTCCAGCATAACATTATGTGCCTCATGCGGCTCGTCCAGGCGAGCGTTTTCGTCCATCAGTCTGGCCAGTAATGATTGATCCATGCTGCCCCAGTTGACCCCAATGCGCACTGGTTTATCGTATTTACAGGCAAGTTTAATCATGATGGCAAATTGACTATCACGTCTTTTTCCTTTGCCGACATTGCCAGGGTTAATCCGGTACTGGGACAATGCCTGTGCGCAGTCCGGGAAATCAGTTAACAGTTTGTGACCGTTATAATGAAAATCGCCGATCAGTGGTACATGGCAGTGATTTTTATCCAGTTTTTCACGGATATGAGTGACTGCTGCCGCTGCCGCATTATCGTTAACGGTAATGCGTACCAGTTCTGAACCGGCATTGGCAAGCTGCATGATTTGTTGTGTGGTGGCTTCTATATCGGCGGTATGGGTGTTGGTCATTGATTGCACCACAATTGGTGCATTGCCACCCACCAGAACGCCGTCAACATTAACCATGCATGTTTTGCGGCGGGGTTTAAAGCAGTCAGGAAATTCCATAAAAATAATCTTTACCAGGAAACTTTTTAATAAGTTTGTGTAGGGGGTTTAAACGCTGATTTTACCATTTAACTCAGAATAGTTTTATTGAGGCATAAAATCTCATGTTTTTCCGCAAAGGGCGCAGATTTTACTTATTTTTTTCACTCTTTACATCTTTTTCGGCTGAATCATTCACTAAGCAACTTACTTGCTTATGTAATGCCTTCATTGGTAATGTTTTCAGACGAAGCAAATGCAGTGTTACAGCAATTGCTACCATCAGTAATAGCAGGCGATGAATGTTCTGCGTTAGAAAGAAACTAATGGTGATGCCGATGCTTAGCCATAAATAGCTAAGTGCTGTCCACTTTACTGTTTTGGTTATAGCGTGATGTTCACGCCACAGATGAAGCTGTTTACCCACCCAGGGGCGGGTTTGCAGCCAGTGGTGCAAGCGTTCTGAGCCGTGATAAAAACACAGTGCAGCCAATAGCAGGAAAGGAGTGGTGGGTAGCAGAGGTAATACCGCGCCCATAATTCCGAGTGCGAGAGCGATGAGTCCACAGGCCGATAAGAGCAGTTTGCGTAGTGCTTGCGGGATAGACAGGGAAGTCCGTGATTTATGCGCAGTCATTTCTACTTTAGTATGATCAGGAAAACTTTTCAGGTCTTAACACCTGAACATCGCTTAGATATAACATCATTGCGTAATTTTTATAATAGGTTTCGTTAAGGTGTTCTGCAATGGCATTAATCACCTGTGACTCGCAAACTACTTCTATACGGATGTTGCTGTCACTAGCCCAGCCAGCATCACGTACCCCGCGATGACCTTTGCCACGGGCATTGGTAATGGTGTAGCCACGCGCACCCAGGCGCTCAATATCTTCCACCAGGCTGTGTTCCAATATAGACTCGGTAACAATGGTGATCAGTTTCATGTTGTGAGTAATCACTGCGTTAAACTCCTATATGGTAAAGGTATTCAGTTATTTTATGATACAGCGGAATACCTAAAATGATGTTAAATGGAAAGGTTACGCCTAGCGATGCAGTGAGTGACAGGGTAGGGTTGGCCTCCGGCAGGGCAATACGCATTGCAGCGGGTACCGCGATATAGGATGCACTTGCCGCCAGTGTGGCTAACAGCACGGTACCACCAATTGAAAGTTCCAGCATTAACCCAAGTACGCTGCCGATGATGGCTGATAAAATCGGAAAAAGAATACCAAAACCAAGCAGAAAAAATCCGTAACGACGTAAACTGCCTACTTGACTTGCTGCTATCAGCCCCATTTCCAGTAGAAATAGTGCCAGTACGCCTTTGAATGGGGCAAAAAACAGACCGGCTATTGGCTGAATGCCTTCTTCACCTGCTATCCAGCCGATCACTAGACCACCCAGAAGTAATACAATGCTTTTGCCCAGGAAGACTTCATGTGACAGTTGTCCCCATTTTGTCTTTTTTGAAATTCCCCGCACCAGAATAATACCAACCAGGATGGCAGGCACTTCCAGCAACACCAGAAATAGTGGCATATAGGCTTCAAATGGTATTTGTTGTGCTGTCAGGTAGGCAACGGCCACGGCATAGGTGCCAACGCTGACTGAGCCATAGTGCGCTGCAACCGATGCGGCATCGGCTTTTTCTAAACGGCCGATAAAGCGTAGCAATGGAAAAGCAAGTAATGGCAGTACAAAACCCATTACCAGCACTGCCCCGATGTCGGGTAGTAAATCGCCAAATGACTGTTTGGACAACTCTATGCCGCCTTTGAGACCGATGGCAAGTAGCAATATAACGCTAAGAAACTCATAAATGGCAGGCGGCAGACGCATTTCTGCACGCATCAGACCAGCAGCAAGACCAAGGATAAAAAACAGGACGACAGGATCGAGCGACATAAGTTAATTGACCTGAAATGCAGTATAAATTAATTGGGCTTTAGGTAACCACTGCCATTCGGTGATCCTTAAAAAATTAGTTGAATCGTAGCGAGGTTGACTAAGGTGCTGAAGGTTAAGGTTTTTTTCGGGTATTTTGGCATTGCTCGTAGTCACTCTACGGGTGAAGTAAAAATATCCGGAAAAAATTTTAAGGTTCAGTGCATTAGACATTCGTAGTAGGTTTAACCGATTTTTTAAGGATGATTAAATGGTGTTTGATTGAGTAGAAACATGCAGTGCCTGTAAGCATGTGTTTATGTTTCTTAACGTCAGCATCGTGCAAAAGTTTCTGACAATATGGTACAAGCTTCTGATTTGCTAAACAACAAAAAAATCCCCCTGCTCCAGAGTCTGGAACAGAGGGATTTATTAGTAATAACGAGGTTACGGTTAGAAGTTACTTTTCGACGGTGTTATTGCCATGGCGATCCAGCAATACTCGTAGAGCTTCACCCTTGCTGTGGAAGATATTACCCTCGCCGATGAGGGTGTCAAGTCCACTGCGTTGAAAAGAGTTTCTAACCTGATTTTTAAGACTGCTAAAAGCCAGGGTAATTCCGGCATCATTCAGGTGTCCGGCCATTTCGCGGATTTTTTCTTCACCGCTGGCATCAATCCAGTTTATGCCGCCACCGACTATGAGTATGGTACGCGCCTCAGGAAAGGTATGTTGCGCTTCTGAAATGGCTTCTTCAAAGTATGCCACATTGGCAAACATGATGGCACCGTCGAAACGTATGGGGACGAATCTCTCACTAACAGGTGGCAGGTCGTGTGCTTTTATACCTGTAAGGATACCATCCGGGCCAAGCCCCAATACCTCTGAGCGCGGTTTCATGACGCGTAATACGAAGAACACCATGGTCAGAACGATGCCTACCATGATGCCGTTGGCAATCGCTGGTGCCAGGCTTAGGGTCGCGATGAATGCGATAGTGCCTATCACTGCGCTGGCACGATCCACACGCCATGCGTGAATCAGTGGCTTCACACGAACCAGACCGAACACTGCCATCATGACGATGACTGCCAGTACTGCCTGTGGCAGGTGATAGAGCAGAGGGGTGAGGAACAACAGTACAATCACCACCACCAGGGCACTGATGATAGCAAACAGACCGGTACGGGCGCCCGTTCGAGAGGCAACCGCAGAGCGGGAGAACGAGCCGCTGACAATGTAGGAGTTAAAGAAGCTACCAGACAGATTCGCCAGGCCCTGACCAACCAGTTCCTTGTTGATATCTATCTTCTGTTTGGTTTTCACTGCGATAGCCCTGGAAATAGCGGTTGCCTCCAGAAATCCGATAAGTGCCATGATGAAAGCAGCAGGCAGTAGCATCAACATGATACTAAAATCAACGGTGGGTACAGCAAACTGTGGCAGACCACGTGGTATATCGCCGACCACTTTACCGCCAGCGGAGAATGTGATCCGATCATCTGAAACTGAAGCAAATCGCCAGTTGCGCCCATCCGATGTCATGCCTTCGGGTAGATGATCATACTCAAAATACCTTATATTGTTATTTTCTCCAACCACGCGAACAAATACGATGCGGTTCAAATCAATCCGTCGTTGATTGTTTTCTTTTCTCAAACTGTGAAGTTTGAGTTGCATGGTTAGTATTTCACCTTCTATGTTGGCTATTTGTAGATTATGGCCACCTTCCCGACTTAAGTTGAGAACGATATCGTTGTTGTATGCAATGGCACTCGTCATGTCAGCCATGGTTGCTTTTGTTTCAGTGAAGTTATTGATGAGTTCAGTTTTGGTGGTGGTTTGCAACGCACTGAGGGAAACTTCTTCTTTATTTTCAAAACCAATGAAGGCACTGATGGCGGTGGTAATGACAACAGCCGTCAAGACACCCGGAAGGCGTTTGACATAGCGATCACTAACGCGAATAATTGCATAGGCGCCTACGGCGAAGGCAAATGTTGGCCAGTGTGTCTCTCCGACCTGCAGTACCACACCCCATAAATCAACGAGATATTCATCGGTACGTGGAAAAGGCACACCGATTATTTTGCTGAGCTGTGACAGACCGATAATAAGGGCAGCGGCATTGGTAAAGCCAACCAGTACCGGATTTGAGATAAAGTTGACCAAAAACCCGAGGCGCGCTATCCCCAGTATGAAACGTAGTACACCAACCATCAATCCCAGCATGATGGCTAATTCGATGAACTTATCGGTTCCCATTACAGCAAAGGGAATCAGGGCTGCCGCCGACATCATCGACAGCATGGCTACTGGCGCGGTATGCAGTTGGTTACTCGACCCCCATAAAGAAGCGATAATGACCGGCACAACGGAAGCATAAAGGCCGTAAACCACAGGCAAGCCAGCAAGCTGGGCGTACGCCATGCTTTGCGGTACCAGCAGCAGTGCTACGGTAATGCCAGAAATAGCATCGGCACGCACGGTTTCCTGCGTCATGGGGAACCAGCGCAGGAAGGGGAGCCATGCTTGTAGCCGTGATGTTTCAGTTTTCATCTTTTTTCCTCATAGGTAGTTACGCTGCATTCAATGGTTTTGAATCGTTGATAGCGCATTAGGCATTAGAAGGAGTATAAACAAAATTTAATATTAAATTAAACAAGTAGTTTCTATGGTTTAAATAGACTATTGTCTATGATTGATTTGACCGTGTTACAGAAGGCTGTTTGAAAATAGAGGCAGTACTAGTCGTATGCTCTTCGCAATCAAAAATGCCCGTTTATAGCACGAATTTTGCGAGAATAATTGAGACCACTCAGATTATAGACATACACGGTTTGTGGCATGGAAAGACCTG
>CAZYCY010000151.1:0-5974 GCA_964646145.1 uncultured Thiotrichaceae bacterium | reverse complement strand
AAAACGCAACGAACATTTAATAGTGAACAGTAAAAAAATAAAAGCAATCACTTAAAATTGTTTAATTCACTGAGACCTTTGCACGATAACCACACCCTGACTAGCTTTATAAGACCACAGGTTTTGGTTTCTTCGCTACATCATTCCGTAGATATACCGGTATCGCCTGTGCTGCGATGATGGTGCTACCTGCGTTAAATTCATTGACTGCCAGTGTTGCAATAGCTTCTGCACTGGGAAGGCAATCGGGCAATATTTGCTGCAAATTGGATGCCTTGCCAGCAAGCAGTCTATCGCCATAACTTGCCCAGCCTGAGCCTGCGCCGATCCAGGCTTTTTCCTGTTGTGCCAGTATTCTAGAGTATTGAATCTTATCCGGTGAAATCACCTGTTCCTCACCCGTTAACTGCCATTGCTGTTGTTCATTCAGGCTATATACAGCCCAGTAAACTTCATCCATCCTGGCATCAATGGCACTCAGTACGTGTTTGCATTTTGTTTGTTCATAGGCACGTTGTGCTATCGCTTTTAAAGTTGAAATGGGTATGACTGGAATATCATGTGCAAAAGCGATACCCTGCACCACGCCGGCTGCAATTCTCAAGCCCATAAATGAACCCGGTCCGCGACCAAAGGCGATGGCATCAAGTTGACTTACCGATAAACTTGCCTCGGCTAATAAACCATCAATCATTTTTAAAATTAACCGGCTGTGCTCTCGGGGTGCGAGTTGATAGTTAGATTTTAATTCACCATTAATGTATAAGGCAGCTGAACAGGCTTCTGTTGCGGTATCAATTGCCAGGATATTCATTTTGTTCCCTCGACAGAGTGACTGTTCGTTGTTTCTATAGCAGACACGCTGGAAAAAAAGTGTTCAACATCTTTAACATCTGAGGTGACTGGCATAGACGGCAAACTGTTTAGAAATATTCTGCCATAGGATTTTTGTTTTAATCGCGGGTCGCCAATCACTAATACCCCGGTATCGTTGATATCACGTATTAGCCGCCCCACCCCCTGTTTTAATGCCAGCACCGCCTGTGGTAACTGAAATTCCATAAAGGGATGACCACCATCTTGCTTTATTGCCTCTATGCGTGCCTGCATAACCGGATCGCCGGGTGAGGCAAAAGGCAGTTTATCGATGATGACACAGGACAAACTTTCTCCACGTACATCAACGCCTTCCCAAAAACTTGAGGTACCCAGAAGAATGGAATTATCGGTTTGGCGAAATTTTTCCAGCAATTGATGTTTCGGAAAATCCCCTTGCATCAGCAATTCATAAGGTAGCATCTGCTGTTTTAAATAATCATACGCTTTGTGCATAGCGTAATAACTGGTAAACAATAAAAATGCCCTGCCCTCACTGGCACGTAATACCGGAATAGCGACCTGCATTAACTGTCTCGTATAAGAAGGATCAGAAGGCTGCGGTAGCTTATCGGGAAGATATAGCAAACTTTGCTTTTCATAATTAAAGGGGCTATGCCAAACACCGCTTTGGTAATTTTCCAGCCCTATGTTGTTGGCAAAATGGCTAAACTGTTTATTTACCTGTAAGGTTGCTGAGGTAAAAATCCAGCTACTGGAAAAGTTATTGGTATGTTGCTGAAAAATAGAAGCAACATCAATCGGGGTGGCATGTAACATAAAACTTTTCGGGTAAGTTTCATACCATAAAATAGATTTATCTGAGCTGGCTTCAGTGGTTTTTTCAGGGCTAAGAAAATTTTCAAGGCGCAGCATAATATTTTGTGCGCGTTCATAACATTGCTCTAAGCCACGCGCACGTTCTGCTGCTATTTTTAATACGGCAGTTAAATCTTCAAGACTTGAAACAAGGCTGGTCAGGGATTTCTTTACTGCAGGTTTATGCTGCACTGTTGACCAGGTTTCACGCAGTCCGGCTTCACCTAATGCTAATCTAAAATCGCGCGCTGCTTTTTCCAGGGCTTCTGCATAGTCCCGCAACTCAATCATATCTGAAGCATCATTCACCTGCTCGGCAATGGTGTCTCGCACCAGTGAGATAAGGTGGCGAGAGCTAATGGTGTCGCCAAAAAACCGTGCAGCAACGTCATACAACTGATGCGCCTCATCAATTACAAACGCATCGGCATTGGGCAGCAGCTCGGCAAAACCTTCATTTTTCAAGCTCATGTCTGCTAAAAGTAAATGATGGTTAATCACCACCACATCGGCGGCCTGCGCCTGCTTGCGTGCATTGACTACAAAACATTTGTCCCATGAATCACATTCGCTACCTAAACAGTTGTCTGCGGTTGATGTCACCATCGGCCAGACATAAGAATCTTCTGCCAGACTGGTTAATTCTGCAACATCGCCAGTGCGGGTTAGCCTGGACCATTCATTGATGTCACTGAGCAAACTGCGTGTTTCACGATTAATAAACCCCAAATGCGGACTAAGTTCAAGTCGGTGTAAACAAAGATAATTACTTCGGCCTTTTAAAAGTGCAGAGCTTGATTGCACAGATAAGGCTTTTTTAACGCGCGGTAAATCGGTATGAAACAGCTGATCCTGTAAATGACGCGTACCTGTCGAAATGATGATTTTTTTCCCCGACAACAAAACCGGCACCAGGTAAGCAAAGGTTTTGCCAATGCCGGTACCAGCTTCGGCAGCGAGTGTTTTTCCCGAGGCAATGGTTTCATCAATCGCATCACATAAAGCCAGTTGACTATCACGAACCTGATAGCCGGGAATTTGTTTGCAGAAAGAGCCGGACAGTCCAAGGTGGTCAGAGGCACACTTCATATTCACCTGTTTCATCTTCACATGATTCATATCCTATAGGGCTTTAAAGACTCAAGCATCTGCCTGGCACGATTGTAAGAGGTCTCATCATGCAAAGCCTTGCTCGCATCACGTATAAATGTCCAGTTTAGCCTTTGTAATTCAGCATCTGAAAAGGCAAAACTATTGCTGCGTTTTGCCATCTGCAGAGAACGCGCGGGGGCATTTATCTGCAACGCCAACCAGGATAAACGGCTCCAGGCAGGGGCATATTGCGGATTAATTCGTAATATGCGCTCAAGTTTGTCTGTAGCTGCATTAAAGTCCTGATTTATTATCAGCACATCAACGTCATTTAACAAACTATTTACCGCGCCATTGTCCGTGGAAGTGTCCATTCGCCAGGCATTAAATTGATAATTTCCTGGCTGATCAACGGCAGTGTCCGTTATATGTTTTTCTGTTGAAGCACACGAAGCCAGTAACAATAATAAAAACAGGCTGGGTAATAGTCGAAACAAAATAGAGAACCTTTCCAGATTATTTGTAAGGATTTAACATGTTGTGTTTAGCATAATGAAAGCCACAATGTTTTATCTGTATTAATCGTTGCATAACCTGAATCCTGCAAGCGCTCGCACATATATAGCGCAAGCTGTTGCAGGATTCAGGTACTAAGGACTCAGGATCAAATAACTTACGAAACTTAACTTGCCTTTTTGCTCCAGCTTGAATGATCTCAAATCGTTGCGTAGCGCAACTATGCGCCTTTTGAGATCATCCAATCTGAAACAAACTACGGCGTTAAGTTCCGCATCTTATTTAATCCTGAGTCCTAATCAAATAAATTAAAAAGCCAGTTAGACTTTTTATCCGTCACACAATCACTCTGCTGTACCGGTTGCGTACCCTCTATAAAATGCAATTCTACCGCATTTTCACAGCTTTTCTCGGCCAACAAACCATTTTTTTTATCAACCCAGTGTTTTGATAAGCCAGGCATGAGCGGCACTTTATATGGTTTATAAGCTATATCCTTTATCATGTTTTGCCATATTTTCATTGCACCTGTTGAACCGGTCAGTGATGTGGGTCGATTGTCATCATAACCTGTCCATACAACTGCAACAATATCGCCTGAAAAACCTGCAAACCAGCTATCTCTAAGATCGTCAGAAGTGCCTGTTTTACCTGCAACCTGAATAGCCAGGTTTTTAGATAACTGCTTTGCTGTGCCGTACCTGGTTACATCAATAAGAGCTGAATTAATCAGTGCAACCGATAGAGGGTTAAGCTGGCTTTTAACTTCCAGCGAATACCGCTCAAGCGGTTTATTATTTTTATCCAGCACTGCAAACACACTTCTTAGCGGACTATGAAAACCATTTGCCGACAGACTCTGGTAAATACCCGCCACTTCCAGCGGTGACATATCGACCGCGCCCAGTGTTAATGATGGGTAGGCAGCAATCTGCCGGTCTACACCTAAAGCGGTAAGTGTCTTTATCACCTTATCCAGACCCACATCCAAGCCAGCTCGCGCGGCTGGAATATTATAGGAATTAAGCAGTGCCTGGTATAAGGTCACCTCACCCCGGTATTTTTCATCAAAATTCTTTGGTTGCCAGTCAGGTTGATTGGCCTGTTTGTAAATAAACGCAGAATCATCAAACATGGATGCCAATGTATAGCCTGATCCACTCTCTAGCACACTTAGATAGATAACAGGTTTTATTAACGAGCCGATAGGACGCTGTGCATTAATCGCACGATTAAAGCCTTTAAAAGTGGGGTTTCTATCGCCAACCACCGCTAGAACAGTACCATTTAAGGGTGAAACCACAACAGCTGCTGCCTGCAAAGTTTTACTGCTTGCAAGTTTTGGCAAGGTGTTTTTGATAGCCTGTTCTGCCTTAAATTGAATATAAGGATCAAGCGTTGTATACACGCGCAAGCCTTTCGAGGTTAAATCTTCTGCCTGATAATGCTGCTGCAACTGATGTTTCACCACATCAATAAAAGCCGGATAGATACCAGCTTTTGCATGTTTAACCGTCACCACAGGTTTGTTGCTTAGTTTTTTTAACTGGCGAGGCGTAATCAAATTTGCAGACTGCGTGATATTGAGTACCATATTTCGCCGCTGCTTTGCATTGCCTGGATTCCTTTTCGGATTGTAAAAGGATGCCCCTTTGACCATGCCGACAAGGATAGCCATTTCATCAATAGCCAGTTCTTTTATCGCTTTGCCAAAATAAAATTCACTGGCAAGACCAAAGCCATGAATAGCACGGCGACCATCCTGACCCATGTATACTTCATTTAGATAGGTTTCTAAAATTAACCTTTTGTCATGCCGAAATTCCAGCAGCAAAGACATAAAGGCTTCGTTAATCTTACGAGTTAATTTTTTTTCCGGGTTAAGAAATAAATTTTTCACTAACTGTTGCGTTACTGTGCTGCCACCTTGCACTGTTTTCCCGGAAGACAGATTGGCAACCAGTGCTCTTGCTATCGACCGTGGGTCAACGCCCCAATGCGTAAAAAAACGCCTGTCCTCAATTAACAATAGCATCTTTATGAACGTATCTGGCACGTCTTCCAGTCTGAGTAAAATTCTGTCCTCAGCACGCGCTGGAAAAATACCAGTAATGTAACCGGCATCAAAACGCACCAGATTAGTATTCTGAGCGCTATAAATATCAACCAGCCTGGTTACTTTGTTGTTTTCAATGGTAACGCGAATGCTATGTGCGGGCTCATTACCGTCCCAGAATATAAAGTCGCGCGTTTTTATTTCAAAGACGTTATCCCAATGCCGGTATTGGGCGTTTCGTTGCGGTAGCTGCTCAACTTTTTGATAATTTAGATACTCAAGTTCAAATTTTAATTGTTTAATTGAAATGGATTTACCAACAAACAGTTCCAGCGGTCGCGCATAAACATGCGCTGGCAACTGCCAGATACGACCTTCAAAACGTTGCGTAATACGTTGATCCAGAACAAATAAATAAGCGATAAAAAATATCAGGCTCAATGATAACAGGGAAACAATTAGCGAGCGTTTGAAAAAAACTTTTTTTCTAGCGGAAGAACGCCTGCGAGCTGATTTTTTACGGGAAACGTGTTTTTTAGGTTGACGCTTTTTTGGTAACCCAGTTTTCAACCTGCTTGATTTTGCTGTTATGGTTTTCTTTTTGGACGCGGTTGT
>CAZYCY010000150.1:0-6007 GCA_964646145.1 uncultured Thiotrichaceae bacterium | reverse complement strand
GCGTAAGGTGGCGGATTGTCCAGCAATAACTTATCACCGGTTATCAGCAACGCTGTATTATTTTGTCGCAGCAAGTCCCATAAATGGTTATCGCTAGGGTCGGGTGCGTTTTCTGTAGATTGCGGCTCGCACCAAATTGCATTGGCAGTGACTTCTACCAAAAATTGATCGACTTGCTCTTTTTTCAAGCCGTGCAGCTTACGCAGCCTGGGGCGCAACAATACCTGCCGATATTCTGCCAGCAGAGCAGTTGACAACAAATAAATAATTTCACCAGATAGCATCGCGTCAACTAATTTTACCACCGGGCTATGTGAATTTGAGCTGATAACCCCGGCAACCAATACATTGGTGTCGATTATAAGCAGGGGTTTTCTCATTCAACGCGTGCCGAGCGGGTTTCTTCAATCGAAATGGCAAGTGCCTCATCTTCGTCAAGGTCAGCATGAATTCTAGCCTTATGCACCAAATCACGAGCAGATGCGATTGAGCGAATGCCGCGCAGTTCAAGGCTTTCTTCAATAATACTTCTAATCGTGCGACCCTGGCGTGTCGCTGTTTCTTTCAAAGACCTGTGCAAATCATCATTTAGTGTAATGGATAAACGGCTCATCAGACTCTCCTGTGGAATTCATCTATATAAAGATAGCACCAGCACACCAAAATAGCTATACACCAAGGCGTATAGTAGCTGCATGCAGACATTCCACCGGTATTTGACACCCATAATTTACCGCCGGATTTCTTCATATAGTGTACTAGGCATGTTAAAAAACAAGACGTGCAATATAGCACCGTTACAGAGTTTTCTGTTTAATGTAGAATGTTAATCATTCGTGTTTATATGCTCCTGCATATTCTCCAATCTGTAATTTATAATATGATGACCAATGCCCGTTTAAATACAACTAAGCAAGATCCGAATGATCGTCAGTTGGCAGGGTTAGTTACGGCATTTCATACCGATATAGTGGCATTTGCCAATGGTATATTGCACGACCCGTATCAGTCAGAAGACGTTGTTCAGGATGCCTATATCCGTTTTCAAAATAAGGTGAATGCACAGTACAGCAGTGAATTGAGTGCGAAAGGCTATTTGTACCGTATCGTTCGTAACCTGGCGATTGATTGCCTGCGCCGAAAAAATTATGAGAGACGGTTATTTCCAGAAGATATAGCCAATATCGCTGAAAAAATTTCTGACAATAAAAGCTCTCTCGACGATGCGCTTATTGCCAGCGATGAACTTGTTCGGGTATTAGCGGGTTTGGATAAGCTCCCCGAACGTACCCGCATAGCGTTTGAAATGCATCGCTTTGGTGGTTATACCATGCAAAAAATTGCCGAGCATTTTGCTATTTCAAAATCAATGGCTACGTGTCTGGTGGCTGATGGGCTGGTTATGTGCCGTCGTGCCCGCACTCAATACGACCAGGCGGAGTACCGCAGTGCCAATAAGGATTAAATTACTAGGAGCTTGTCCGAGAATGGAAACCGTAGCGAAAAATTGAGATTTTTAGTCCAGTTTTTCGAACATTTGAGGCGAATAGCACCGCTATTTAACGAAAATGTTCGGAAAAATGGGCAAAAATGTCGGTTTTGCAGTAGGTTTTCCATTCTCGGACAAGCTCCTAGACTCAAAAATCAAGTACTACGCCATTCAAACGCCACTGCTCCTAAAAAATAACCTCAATCATCCAATACTAAAATCATGTTTACTCAAAATAAAACTGGTCAAAGCCTGAGCTTATTCGTAACATTAAATAAGCGATGTGTTTTTAAACGGCATAATTCGCTTTTTCCCATTGATGGTTCAAAGCGGTTATGTGGCTCAGCCATACAATAAAGAAAATGTGTTAAGCGAGCATGAACCCGAGAAATTATAAACCCGGCAGTTATGAAAAAGCGGAGTACGAAGCCGCTTTTTGGCTCATTCGCCTGGCAGATGAGCCCGATAATACTAGGTTGCAAGCTGAATTTTCTGCCTGGCGGGATGAGAGCGAGCTGAATGCGGATCTTTATGACGAAACCCGGGCGGCTAGCGAGCTTATTGAAAAAACCGAACCCGTTACGCGGGGAAAATGGGATGAAACCTGGAGCAACCCTAAAGAAATAGACCACCCCATGCTTGACCAGTCACCACGGGTCGCGCCCGATAAATTGCCCATCGACTTGCCAGCCAGTCAATCGCTAACACAGCGATTATACGCATACATTGCCGATTGGAAAAAGATAACCTTACCCGTTGCCCTAGCTTGTAGCCTGTTGTTTTTTCTTGCTCCAGTGGCACAACTGCACCTGCAAGCTGATTATTTAACCACCACCGCAGAGCAGAAAACAATCACCCTTGAAGATGGCACACAAATCACCCTGGCCGCTGAAAGTGCTGTCAGTGTTGATTTTAGCGCTGACAAACGTCAGCTGCGTTTACTTAAAGGTCAGGCCTTTTTCCAGGTAAGTCCAGACTCCCGTCGCCCTTTCAGTGTACAAGCGGGTGAGACACAGACCGCTGTGTTAGGTACCGCATTTAACGTACGCCTCACCGAAGACAGTACAACGGTTACTGTTGAAGAAGGCAATGTTCAGGTGAGCGACAACACCATCACACCAGTAGTGATGGAAGAGCTACACGTTGGTGATCGGCTACGAGTTATCTGGCACCAGGAAATTGTACGAGATCAAATGCCTGCGGATAGCGTAGCGGCGTGGCGACAGGGTGAACTTGTCGCCTATAACCTGCTAATGAGCGATATAGTCGATACCTTGAGAAGTTACCATCAAGGGGTAATAATCATTCAATCGGCTTCGTTCTCAGAGCTTCGGGTTAGTGGTCTGTATAAACTAAACGACCCCATTGCCACACTCAGCAGTCTGGCGACAGCTTATGGCGCAAGCGTCACACAAGTCACCCCCTGGTTATTGGTGGTGAGTGATTGAGGCGAGACAGGTTGAGTCGATAAGCCTGAAAACAACAATAAGAGACCTTTGCACGATACATTCACGAGTAAAAAGCTCTACTATCCACAGTTTTTATAAGCCCAATAAAAAATCATCCTGAGTTCTTGCTAAAATACGGCAATGCCGTATACTTAGTACATGGTCACAGTTATTGAATCACCAATTTTCACAAAACTATGGTCAGATTATTGGTCTGAGGATGAGCGTGGAGAATTTTCTGCATGGTTGGCAGAGCATCCTGATGCTGGTGATATTGTTCCAGGTTCTGGTGGTGTCCGTAAAGTCAGGTGGACACGAAAAGGGCAAGGAAAAAGAGGCGGGGTAAGAATTATTTATTTCACTTTACCCGTCAAAGGGTTGATTTGGCTACTCACCATTTATGCAAAATCAAATAAAGAAAATGTTCCAGCTCATATCCTTAAAACATTAAAAGAGGAGCTAGTTGATGGTTATGAATAAAAAAGATCTTGTTGAGCGTGATGCTAAGCGTGACGTATGGCAGGAAACCCTAGATGCCGTACGTAGTATAAAAACTGGTGACGTAGGTCACATACAAACAGTTGAATTATTGCCTGTGGTTGAGGCTCGTCAAAAATCTGGGTTATCACAATCCCGTTTTGCAGAACTATTAGGTGTTTCAGTTCGTACGCTTCAAGATTGGGAGCAAGGTCGTCGCAAACCAAGTCGTGCGGCCATCTCTCTTATTCAAATTGCAAAACAACGTCCTGATATATTACATGAAGTGTTTGGGTAAGTATTATCCATAGAAGGAAAATGCACGCGGACAGTTTAAAGCGTCGATGATTTGTGGCGTTATATTTCTTGTTCCGGTCGCACAAGTAACCTTCCACTCCGCCACGCTCTACTAATACGAATTGAGTGCTTCTTGAATCCACGTTCATAGACTCACGGTTTTCTTCATTTTCCTCATACTCAGCAAGCCCTTGCACTACGGCGATGCCTTGTCCTTGTTGTGGTCTAATAATCTTGAATTCTAAAAGAGAAATAACATCTTCAGAGAACTTAATTTGCATGAGAAGTTCCCTGGATAATTTTTTAATAAGACCTGATTGTAGCACTTGTTGACGCTACTTTAAAAATACAAGAGACGCCCTTATATAACATATTGCCCCATTGTCTGCATTCCGATGAAATATGGGGGCTAACCATCTGCCGTATATTGTTGAATTTTACAAAACAATCTTCAGCAAAACATTTATTTCCAAAATAACGTCAAATTCTATTAGTCAAATCCCTGGCTTATTCGTTTTAATACTAAGGGCTCGTGTAAGTGAGACGTATTTCGATGCTCGTTAAATTATTAAACAAGAATCAGGAGACAGTTAATGACATTATTCAAGCAAGCTAATACAAGCCCATTTAAGGCAAGGCGGTTAAACACCAGTAGTGCTGGCAGGCGCAAGCCCTTGACCAGTATTATTCATGGCATTTTGTTCGCTGCTTTAGGAGTGAGTGTGCCATTGGTGTCAATGGCACAGCCAACTTCTGCTAGCCCAGAGTCAGCCAATACAGGCACAAACAGCGCAGCTCAGGCTGAGCTGCACGTTTACAATATTGCCGCACAGCCATTGGAAAAAGCACTGATTCAATTTGGCCGTCAATCGGGTTTGCAGGTCTCGGTTAAAAATGTGCTGGCAAGGAATAAACAATCGGCAAAAGTGCAAGGTAGCATGACTGTGTCGCAAGCAATGGGTATTTTATTGGGCGCTAGTGAGCTTGGTTATCGTATAAACGGGGGCTTATTGACGGTAGTTGCGATAGGAAAAACAGAAAACAACGGTGCCTTGATGCTTGGCACCGTGAAAGTTATTGCTAAAGAACAAAAAGCAACGGGCTCTATAAAAGATGGTTATAGAACGGATGCTGTAGAAAATATCGGGCCATTTAAAGGCATGTTGCTTAAAGACACCCCCTTTTCAATCCATGTTATTTCCGGTGATTTCTTGGAAAATATTTTAGCCTCTTCGCCTGATAAAGCGCTTGCAATAAATCCTTTGGTAAATATAAATACACCTGACAGCACTAATTTCAGCGCGAGAAGAACTATTCGAGGATTTAACCTTAGATCTTCAACGGCAGTTAACGGTCTAAGAGCACTTGACCACATAAAAATCCCTGTCACCGATATTGGAAGCATTGAAGTGTTGAGTGGGCTTTCTGGCTTTCTATACGGAACAACCTCCCCTGGTGGATTTATTAATTATATTTACAAAAAAGCCAGTTACGAAAAATTAGCTGATATAACAGTTGGTAATTATGGCGGTAGCAATTATTTTATACATGGTGATTTTGGTGGTTCTATAAATCAAAGTAAAACACTTGCTTATCGCTTTAATGCGATGACACGAGGTGGTGAAACATCTGTAGATGATAATGACGTTGACCAAACCAGCCTTAGTGCCGCTTTGGAGTGGAAAGTGACAGATGACCTTGTTGCCCAATTAAACGTTATTCATAATGAAAGCAATGTCGCTGCAGCACCTGCCTTCTGGCAATTTTTTGACCAGTCTTTCCGCCCGAGAAAAGTCCCTGATTCAAGTAAAAACTGGACACAAAAATGGGTAAATGCTGAAATGGATACGGATAGAGTCATTGCTAATATAACCTGGGATATTAATAATACTTTTACTGTCAGAAGTGCATATACCCGCAAAGAATCTGGTAGACATGGGGTAATTAATGTATTTAATATTGTTACAGATAACTCTGGTTCCATTTTACCCCAAGTAAGCTCAACCAAATTAGTAGCATCTGATGAGAGTGCATATTATTTATTTTTAGATTCCCATTTTAGTACTGGAAAAATAGATCATGTATTAACCGCTGGTATCTCTGGTGTTGATGAGAAATGGGCTTTAACAGGGGACTTTTTCGATGTTTTACCCGGATCTTTTAGTTTTGATGCGCCAACAGCCGTACCAAAACCCCCCATTATAGTGGACAACAGTGCAAGAAATAGTAATACAAAACTTTCAACAATTACTCTTGTGGATAAAATAACATTTTCTAATCAATGGAGTCTGATAGG